>JANQGV010000088.1 GCA_028282925.1 Thermodesulfobacteriota bacterium | reverse complement strand
AGTTAGTCCCCGAAAGCCAGCTTACCAGGTTTGACTGCACATCCAGTACGCAGTTCCGGTACTTGGTTGCATCGGTCTTGACCATGTTGCCGGGATTATGGTCCATAATGACGACGATATAGCCGTACTCGGTCAACTCAGTCGCCAGATCGTCATAGCTGCTTCTTGACATCGACGTGCCCACACCAAGCACAATGGCTTCGCAACTGGCGGCAGTGGGGTTTTTATAATGCACCCGCACGTCACCCGTGGACATGCTCTGGTCGAAATAGCTGGCCTGGGCGCTACCGGCCAGGGCTAAAGTAAAAACCGCACATAAAATTATAAAAGTTGCTTTGTTGTTTCTTTTCATGGTGCCCTCCTTTAAAAGCACTAAAACGAATTTTAAATAGCAATCTGTAATTGCATGTTTCTGTTTCTCCCCCTTGACAATCGGATAGCAGTATCAGAGTGTTACAGGTTCATGCTTCTGATAAAAAGCGCGCCCCGTTGATGCTTTCCGGACCGGGGAAGGAGCATCGAGGAATGCGCTTACATGCGTCTTCCGGGTCAGGGATTGTCGCTGTCCACAAACAGGTCTATCGGCGTTGTGGGGTTGTCTATAGCCAGATTACTCTTGGACCATGTGCCGTAAAATGCAGCCTGTACGAACTTGTACACACTGTTGGCCACATCTTCATAGAAAAAGTCCGGGGTGTACATACAGTTGGTACATGCCGGGCAATGGTTGTCGGTAAAGCTGCAATGGAAGAACTTGGGCGAATAGCCGCAGGGGCCCCAGGTATATTTCCGGTCTACCCGCTGAAATGCCCGCTGACCGGTACTTCCATAGTAGGCGGCCTCGGCTGCATCGTCTTTCGAGACAAAGCACGTCGTGACGTCGAAACCCCAGTACAGGGCCGGTAGTGATACATTACCGGTTCCGCTGCAATCGTAGGGGTCGATGCTGAAGATGGCATCGGCCAGGCTTGAATCGCTGGATACGGCGTTCTGGGCCGCCTGTCCGCCGGCCGAATGTCCGCCCAGCAGCCAGTGGGAAATGCCTGTGCAGTTAGTCCCCGAAAGCCAGCTTACCAGGTTGGACTGTACATCCAGGACACAGTTCCGGTATTTGGTGGCGTCGGTCTTGACCATGTTGCCGGGATTATGATCCATGATGACCACGATATACCCGTACTCAATCAGTTCGGCCGCCAGATCGTCATAGCTGCTTCTAGACATTGACGTGCCCACACCAAGCACAATGGCTTCACAACTGGCGGCAGTGGGATTTTTATAGTGCACCCGCACATCACCCGTGGACATACTCTGGTTGAAATAGCTGGCCTGGGCGCTACCGGCCAGGGCCAACGCACATACTGCACACACAATAACTAAAACTGCTTTACTCCTCTTCATGATACCCTCCTTTCTGTAACACTGTTAATGAGTTCCTGATAACGAATACATGCTTCAAGTTGTACCTTCGTTTCACCTCCTTTCACTGTCGGATGGCAGCGCCGGACCTCAACATCGTGACGTGAAATGGGATGCGCTGCAGCACATAAGCTCTTTTAGTAAAAAATAAAAAAGCTTATTATAAGTAATAATACTTAATATAAAATAGGGCTTTTTATTATTAGTGTACAACTCTAAATAGCCGTTATCAACCTTGATTAGTACTGGTAAAATACCGGCTAAATGCAGGTATTATTTTTTGGCAATCATAAGTCATTGCAATAAAAGTGCTTTTTCAAAAGAAAACAGTGTCTGAAACGGCACAAATCATAAAAAGTCGCCCTAAAAAGCCCTGGGGTGCTCAATAAAATATAAAGGATTATCCTACTGCCTGTACTCAATCCATAATGCCGATACCTGCACCGACAACGTTACCGCCCACGGCTACCACTCCGCACAATGTTTCCGTTTACTGAAAAACGACAAAGGTGGTATAGTTAAGGCGCTATGGATACAAAAAACCTGGATACACATGCCAAGAAGCTGCATGCACAATGGTTGCATGACAACAAGGGCTTTGTGGAACAATGCTGCAAAGACCCGCACCAGTCGCGCTGTGCCCGGGATTTCTCCCGGGCAGTCTCCTGGAAAAACCTGCCCGATGTCTGGAAAAACCACTACCGGCGCGAGGCCAGAATACATCGCTTAACACAGGGAAAACGGTAACAACAATGGCCCCCTTTCCCATCATCGTTGCCTGCGGCATATTTAGAGACGAGTTGCGGGCGGTGCTGGCGGACCGTTCTGCCGAAATACTATGGCTTGATCCGCTGCTGCATATCGATCAGGACAAAATGTTCAGCGACATCAGTCACATCGTGACTGGAGGAGACTGCTCACGTGATGTACGGTTATTCGTGGGAAACGCCTGCCATCCGAAAATGGACACCCTTGCCCATGGGTGTGGGTGCTGTACGGCACCGTTTAAAAACTGCATTGAAGCATTCACCGGCGAACAGCGTCAGCGGGAACTTGAAGCCGGCCGCACCATGCTCATAACTCCGGGCTGGGTCCGGGCCTGGCTTGGCCGACGAACGAATACCGGCTGGGATGCAGCCGAAATGCGCCTGCAGCACGGCCGTTACGACAGAATTTTGCTGCTTGAGCCGGGCATCAACCCTGTGGAAGAGGAAGAGATACTGCAACTGTTTGACCTGATCCGGGTTCCTATAGAGATCGCCCCCCTGGAACTCGACCATTTCAAAAAGACGGTACAGGCTATTATAAAACAAAAAAGAAGCTAATCAGCCGGCCACTGTCTGCTCAAAGGCCGCCATCAATGGTCGGATTCCGCACCAACGCCGGAGTATTACATGTGTGTACTAAAAATCCACACCCTGGGGCAGGGCGAAGGCGGGATCGGGATTGAATTGCGTAGCAGTCTCTGTGCGCGACTTCAAGTCGGCGAGTTTTTCGCGGAGCTTATCCAGCAGGAAATCAAACGACTCCCGGGACAGTATATCCCTGAACTGGGCATGAAAATTGTCGGCGAGCCAGAGCCCGTTGACCGTAATATCATAGGCCATCCAGCCATGCGGCTTCCGGGCCAGCTTGTAGCCCACCATGATCTTTCCGCTGCCGGTGTCGATCTCCGCGTCGACCCGGGCCAGGCGACCACAAATGGTTTCGTTGATAAAGGTGATGTTTTTTCCGGAAAACTGTTTCAGCTCCCTGAGAAAAACATCAATATTGCATACATACATTGTTTCCAGGTAATCTGTAAACAGGGCCGTAAACTCTTCCTGCTGCGCCGGGGTCAGGGTATGCCAGTAATGGATAAGCGACCGCTTTGAGAGGGCTTCCCAGTCGAACCGTTCTTCAACCAGGGCACACAGTTCACGGTCGCGCCTGTCCCGGTTTTCAGGTGCGCATAAATAGGGGTCATTGAGAATGACGACAATGCGGTCCACAGCCGCTTTGAGCTCATCAACGACTTCTCCGGCCTGCACAACCTGGGCCGACAGCACTACACATATTGCCGTCCAGGCTCCCAAGAGCCGAACGGTTCGTTTTACGTTTTTCATGCTCATAAGAAAATACTATTAGTTCCCGGTTGGATACTACCCGCTTCTTTTTTCTATATAGTCTATTGTCGGTCGAAAAACTGTGAAGCAACAGCACAACTTATTGTGAAAATTTCACAAAAAAGGGGCATCAGGTACATGCTGGAATTCCGGGGGACCGGCAGGCAATATCCCGGTACTCATTTGGACGGCATACCGGTACCGGGCGTCTTTCTTTGATACTTTTTTTGGCAGGAGATGGGTTAGGCAAGAGTTGCCAGGGCGGTTTCAAGGTGACGGAAGTAAATATCCAGAACAGCGTTATTATACCCCAGGGGCTCCGCGCAGGAGGTGTTTTCCGCCGCCACAACCTGTCGCCATGAATCATTCTCATCGCCCATTACATCGTTCATGATATGATCGCCGGCGACCACCATCAGGGGGATAAAGTTGCCACGGCCGGATGAAGAGGCACATACACGGGCCTTGTCCAGGCTGTCCGTGCCCGGTTGGCCCTCGACGCTGCACACCCAGGTGTCCGGAAACCGCTTTTCGATCTGTTCGGTAAACCGTATTAACTGCTTATTAAACTCGGGGTATTTGTCGTTGCCGTGGGCCACCAGCACGTTCGCCGCGCCTGGAATGATATCTTTTTCAACCGCGTTGATAACGGCTTCAATGTCCCGGCCCGAAGCCAGCAGCGCATCGCCCACCGCAATGGTCATGCCCGAGGTGTCGACGTTGCCGATCGCCTTAAACTCCTGTCCCGGAGCAACATGCAGCGACTGAAATACAACCATTTTCACGCCCTCTGTGCGCAGCCGGTCCACTACCTCCTGCAGGCTGTAAGTAACAACCCCCTGGGACTGCAACTTGTTACGGATAACCGTTGAAGTAAAAGCCCATGAAATGTCATACCCTGAGAAACGTTCCCGGGCCTTACGATCGATATATTCAAAAACCCTCCGGGCCCGGGGCATGCTGGTGCCGAAGGCAACCAGTACAATCGCCGGCCTGGTGTCCGTGGTGTTTTCCATCGGCTGCGTTGCGCTGCAGCCGCATTCGTCCTTTCCCATCAAAATCCTGCACTTCATCGTGACATCCTTTCACTCATCTCAGGTGGATAGTAATAATCCACGCCTAAAAGGCGTGGCCTTATGAAGAAACCCAAAGGGTGGCTGATAATCACTACTCCAGTATATGCAGCATTAATTACCAAGAGTATTTACCTTTGATTAGTTACGGGCTTTCTTAATCCCATTGTAACGCAGCCGAGTGCAGTGATTTCAGAAGGGGAAAAGGGTCAACATGTTTGAGACCCGTTTCTCAGGGGTGAGTTTGTTGACCCGCCGACTGAAATCATGCCGCGAGGGTATCCCGCCTGTTAAGGCGGGACAAGTTGCAGGGCGCCCTTTCTTTTCCCCCTTTTCTTTGGAGCGAGCAAAAAAAAGGGGTGGAAGA
>JANQGV010000021.1 GCA_028282925.1 Thermodesulfobacteriota bacterium | reverse complement strand
GAGCCGTTCCTGACTGCCAGTATGGTAGTAGCACGTAATTGTTCCATGGTGCCTCACTTCTCCTTTTATGTTTTTTTACTGCGCGGGTGCGTTTTGTCGTACACTTCCATGAGCCGGTCCACATTCAGGTGCGTATATTTCTGGGTTGTGGAAAGGCTCTCATGGCCCAGCATTTCCTGAATGGCCCGCAAATCCGCTCCGGCGTTCAGCATATGCGTTGCAAATGAATGCCGGATGGCATGGGGGCTCATTTTATGCAGCAACCCGCACTGCAGCACGTATTTATCAACGATCCGGGCAACGCTGCGGGCGGTTAATCGCCCACCCCGGTTGTTTAAAAACACCGGAACCCGGTCGGCCGGTATATCCGGATACCGTTTGCGGCAAAAGGGCTCGCTTTGCTCCAGATAGTGCTCCAGGCTGCTGAGCGCTTTATCCCCGACGGGAACCACACGCTCTTTTCCTCCTTTGCCCAGCACCCGGATAACCGATTCCGCCCTTTCAATGCCGCCGCGGCTGAGGCCCACCAGTTCACTCACCCGTATGCCGCTGGAATAGAGCACTTCCAGGATGGCCTTGTCCCGGGCCTGAAGCATTGTTTCACAGGGCACCGAATCGAGAAACGCAAACACTTCATCCACCGACATATGCCGGGGAAGATGCTTCTCGGTTTTGGGCGTCCGGACCGGTTGGGCCGGATTGTCGGCCAGGATCTGTTCCCTGACCAGATACGTAAAAAAAGTCTTCAGGCTTGATAATTTCCTCGCCTGGGTTCTTTTTTTGTTCTTTTTTGAAAGAAAGGCCAGATATGCCCGTATGGTCAGGCTGTTGATTTCGTCGACATGCGAAACCATTCCCCGGTGGTCTTCCCGCAAAAATGCGTCAAACTCCCAAAGATCGGTGAGATAATTCCTGCAGGTATGCCCGGATGCATTCTTTTCCAATCGCAGATATCGCTCAAAATCCCGGATATGTTTTTCAAGCATACGATGCGCTCTAGTATCTCCAAAAGGCGCGATGTGCGCCCTGTCCGTCTTCAGGTGGACCACAGGGCCAACCATGGCCTATTTTAGAAACAAACTATAATTTATATAAACTTTTACCAAAAGAAGCAATGAAAAAATGAAGGTTTATCGCATGCAGGAAATCGGGATGCGCATCAGAGCGGGCACGCTTTTCTTACTTGCTAAAAACGTCAAAATTGGTTAATACATTAGAGCATCGGGGGCATAAGTTGTTATAATAATTTATTAAATTTTTATCCAAAAGGGGGTAGATTACTATGAAACGCACTAATGACCTGTCTCTCAAAACCACTCTTCTCACCATGGCGCTCATCCTGACTTCTTTTATTTACAGCACACATGCCGCCGACATACCCAAAACGCTTGGCACCGTCACCGGGGAGGACGGCTCGGTATGGGAGCGGGTGAACGCCCCGGGATTCGGCAACAGGGCAAATCTGGCAATTACGGCACTGTGCCCCTTCCAGGGAAGCCTTTATGCCCTGACACGCAATGATGAGACCGGTTTTGAAATCTGGCGTACTGAAGGCGACTCATGGACTCAGGTTACCGCACCCGGCTTTACCGACAGCCCGTACCATTCTCTCATGACCAACATCTGGGGCGACATGATTGAATTTCAGGATCGGCTCTACGTCGTTGTAGCATCCGGCTCCCAAGGCGCCACCCGCTACAGTTCAATAGGCCTGGAACTGTGGCGTTTTGACGGCACAACCTGGGAACCCATTATTTCCTACGCGAAAGATACCGATGAATCGGCAACCATTTCGTCAATCAACGGCTGTTCCAAAAACGACGGCGCCACAACCGCCGAGTTTACCGTCTCGGGCAAAAACTGGACTGCAGACCAGTGGGCCGGCGGCATCGTGCGGATGACCTCCGGTGACGGCACCGGCCGTGTCTTCTATATTATCTCAAATACGGCCGACACCCTTACCGTACAGCAAAACGAAGAGGCGCGCACCCAGGACGATGAGGGCAAGGAAACAGAGTTTACGGTCTGCGCCGGCCAGCAGCAGGACACGGAACCCACCACCCCGGCCATCGTTATCGGCACCGTTTCCGAGGGCGACTCGTTTGATATCTGCATCGGCGAAGACGAAAACGGATTCGGCGATCCCTGGAATAAATCCGTGGTGGATTTTGAAATTTTTAACGGCGAGCTGTATGCTTCCGTGGGCCTGCATTATGAGAAAGGAACCCGGATCTGGAAAACCGCCGACGGAACAAACTGGATACCCGATTCCGATTATTCCTTCGGCCTGTACCACGGTTTTGACCCGGAAGGGAATGAAACCGGCATGTGCCTCATCAACGGCCTTGAAGACCGCAACGGCTCACCGGTCAGTTCCAGCGCCAACAACTTCGGTAAAAGCAGCATAGACGGCACGGAAACGCTCTATATCGGTGCCACCGGCACCAGCGCCTGCAACGGCCGCGGTGCCAGGGTACTGAAACTGGAGGACGGCCAATGGAACTTCATTGTGGACTATTTCGTGGATGATAACGACGAGGGCACCAATGAAAACGGTTTCGGCGACGCCGAGTCCTTTTTCAGTTCCAACTTTCAGGCATGGTCGTTTGCCGAATACGACGACAAGCTGTTTTGCGGGATTATTCGCGTTCAAGGGACACGGATCATGTATACGGAAACCGGTTCTTCCGAAGACGGTGCCTGGCTGTATGCCTCCGGCGGCGATGCTGCCCATCCGGACGGATTTGACGGGGTAAGCGATTTTGCCGGGTATGGGGCCAATATCGGCTGTGAGCTTTACTCCGACAACACCTCCCTGTATGCCGGAACCATCGTCAACAACAAATCTCCGTCATTTTTTCCGCCGACCCTGGACGGCGCCGACCTGTGGCGGGCAACCGGCCCTGCCGAGGCCCTGGTATGGTCGCGCATAACCGGCGACGGCTTCGGGGACACAACCATCATGGCCTTTGAGTCCTACGTTTCCTATAACGACGACCTGTATATCTGCGGTTCAAATGTCGCACCCCGCAATTTCCCGGAAACAGCCGAAAGCGGGGCACTGGGTGCCACCATCTATCGCCTGAAATCACTGCCTCCCTTTACCGGGATAGCTTCCTTTACGGCAACACCCGGCAGACGGCAGGTAACCCTGAACTGGACTGCCGATAATGAAACCGGCTGCAGCGGGTACAACCTCTATCGCTCATGTTCGGAAAAATACAATAAAGAGTATATAAAAATAAACGATGCGCTCATCCAATCCGGCAACACATCGTATACATTTACCGATGAAAAGCTCTGGTTCAATTGGGCCTATTCGTATAAACTGGAATGCGTGGGCACCGACGACTCAATCAGTACCGTCGGTCCCATCGGTGCCACAACAGAAGCGCTGTTTCCGGGCAACTAGAAACAGCTTCAGAAAGGTCTTTCATGAACGAAAAAAAAGTTTCAAAAGTCATTTATCCCGGATCGTTCGACCCTATTACCAACGGGCACCTGAACCTGGTAGAACGGGCGCTGCACATTTTCGACGAAGTCATTGTGGCCGTTGCCAACAATCCGGATAAAAACCCGCTCTTCACCGCGGAAGAACGCAAGGAAATGATCAGCATTGCGGTGGACCACAACCCCCGTGTTATCGTGGACTCCTTTGAGGGACTGCTGGTCGATTATGCCAAGCGCACCGGCGTACACACAGTGCTGCGCGGCATGCGGGCAATGTCCGACTTTGAGTATGAATACGAAATGACCTTCATGAACCGAAAGCTGGACCGCGATATTGAAACAATTTTTATGATAACCGGCCTGCGGTGGTTTTTTGTACATTCGCAGGTTATCAAGTCGGCTGTCAAGGCCGGTGCAAGCGTTGACGGCCTCGTGCCCGATATTGTCAGCAACCGCTTGAGTGAAAAAATCAACGGCAGGTAAACAACCGGAGGCCGAAGTTCACCGGACCGCCCAACATCAAACAAACTCACAGAGGAGCAAGCAACTATGAATATTTCGAAGCGCATGGACAATATAAAACCGTCACCAACCCTGGCCGTTTCCGCCAAGGCCAAGGCCATGAAAGCCCGTGGAATCGATGTTATCGGATTCGGCGCCGGCGAACCCGACTTCGACACACCCGACCATATCAAGGAAGCGGCAATTCAGTCAATTCAGGACGGTTTTACAAAATATACTCCCGCGGGCGGCACCGAAGACCTGAAACAGGCCATCTGCGCAAAGCTGCAGCGGGACAACAACCTGACCTATGAACCGGCACAGATCCTGGTTTCATGCGGCGCAAAGCACTCGCTGTACAATATCTGTCAGGCGATTCTGTTCGACGGCGACGAAGCCATCATTCCGGCTCCGTACTGGGTGTCCTATCCCGACATGGTATATCTGGCCGGTGCCACGCCTGTTATCGTGGATGCCAAAGCGGAAAACGACTATAAAATCACCCCTGAAGAGCTCAAAGCCGCCATTACGCCCAAAACAAAAGCGTTCTTCCTGAATTCACCGTCAAACCCCACCGGGGCCGCCTATACCGAGGATGAACTGAAAAAACTGGCCGAGGTTCTGGTCGGTACCGACATCACCATTATCAGCGATGAAATCTATGAAAGCATCATTTATGACGGTTTTGTTTTCAACAGCATCGCCACCGTTGAGCCGAAACTGCAAGACCAGACAATTGTGGTCAACGGCGTTTCAAAAACCTACTCCATGACCGGCTGGAGAATCGGCTATGCCGCAGGACCGGCCAACGTGATCAAAGCCATGGCCAACATTCAGAGCCAGAGCACCTCGAACCCGACATCCATCGCTCAAAAGGCCACCATCGCCGCCCTGAACGGACCCCAGGACTGCATTACCATGATGGTGACCGAGTTCGACAAACGCCGCAAATACATGGTCGACCGACTGAATGCAATCCCCGGTTTTTCCTGTTTCACGCCCAAGGGTGCTTTTTACGCCTTCCCCAATATTTCCGGCGTGTTCGGCAAAAAAGCGGGTGATCATGTAATCAATGACTCAACGTCTCTTGAAACCTACCTGCTGGAAACGGTAAACGTGGCAGTGGTAGGCGGGCTCGGTTTCGGAGCCGACAACAACATCCGCCTGTCCTATGCAACATCGATGGAAAACATTGAAAAGGGCCTGAACCGCATTCAGGAAGCGGTTGAAAAACTGAGCTGACGGTACAACAACATACATTGAGAAATGACTCTCCCGCAGATCGGGAGGTCTCAGGTAGTCCCCAGTGGGGGACTTGAACTTTTGACTATTACGGGCTTTTTTAGTCCCATTGCAACGCAGCCGAGTGCAGCGGTTTCAGGAGGAGACAAGGGTCGACATGTTTGAGCCCCGTTCTTCAGGGGCGAGTTTGTTGACCCGCCGACTGAAATCGTGCCGCGGGGGCATCCCGCCATCGGCGGGACAAGTTGCAGGGCGCCTTTTCTTTTGCCTTCTTTTCTTTGGGGCGAACAAAGAAAAGAAGGAGAAGACGCGTAGCGTCTTATAAATTTCATTTTTCCCGGATAGAAAAAAACTATATGGCTCCACTGCCAAAGGCCGTGGATTTGGAAATCCTCTAAAGCTTTTTAAAAGTCTGGAGAACTATATGCTGGAATTCGTTTCATATATCACCACACCTTTGGCTGTAACCGCCTCGGATATCACTCCCGGTATCCGGGGCGACATATGGGAGCTTATCCTCCATGCCGGGCCGGTTGTAAAGCTGGTTATTATCGTGCTGATCCTGATGTCCGTCGGCTGCTGGGGGATTATGCTCTTCAAGTACCTGGTTCTGCGCTCAGCCGTTAAAGAATCGGAGGCCTTTCTGGACATATTCTGGGAAGAATCCCGGTTATCACACATTTTCCGTGAAGCCGAAAAACTACCCAGCAGCCCTATCGCCGAGATATTCCGGTCGGGATATATGGAGCTTAAAAAATTTTCCGGTCAGAGGAAAACCGCTTCAAAGGCAGCCCTGGATACCCGGGACGCGTCGGACATCATCGACACCCAGCCATATAAAATCGGCAACATCCAGCGGGCCCTGGACCAGGCCTCTATTTCAGAGCAGTCCCGGCTGGAAAAGAACCTGAGTTTTCTGGCCACCACCGGCAGCACCGCGCCCTTTATCGGCCTGTTCGGCACCGTGTGGGGCATCATGGAATCGTTCAGGCAGATCGGGCTCCGGGGATCTGCAAACCTGGCCACGGTTGCCCCCGGCATCTCCGAAGCCCTGATTGCTACCGCGTTCGGGCTGGTTGCCGCCATTCCGGCGGTTGTGGCCTACAACTATTTCATGGGCAGGATCAGGATGGTGTCGTCCGAAATGGAAAATTTTTCGGCAGAATTTTTAAATATCATCGAAAGACATTTTCAATCGCTTAAACGCAATGGCTCTGACAACCAATAACAACAAACAATCGCGCCTGCTGTCTGAAATCAACGTGACGCCCTTTGTCGATGTCATGCTGGTTCTGCTCATCATCTTTATGGTTGCGGCACCGCTGGTACAGCATGGCGTTGATGTCGATCTGCCCAAGGCAACAACCAAGAACATCACGGCCAAGGAAGAGCAGCTGACCATAACGATTACCAAAGACAAAAAAATCTACGTGAACAAGATGGTTGTGGAGCTGCCTGTTTTAAAAGAACGTCTGATAAAAATTTTTAAACAGCGCACGGAAAACCAGCTTTTTTTCAAGGCCGACAAAAGCCTTCCTTATGGATACGTTATCCAGGTAATGGCGGAGATAAAAAACGCCGGTATTGAAAAGCTGGGAATAATCACCATGCCCGTTGAAGAATAATGACAGTTCATCATCCCAGTCTGCTGCGAACAAATCCTGCCGAGCCCAAACTGCGCTGGCTGCTTCTGGCTTCCTTTGCAGTTCATGCCGTCATACTGGCGGTTTTTCTCGGCACACCGCCCGACTCATCCGAAAAAGTTTTCTTTTCCCCGGTCTACACCGTCAACCTCGTGGAAATGCCGACGATGCCGGGAGGGTCGCGGGGACCGGGCCGGGCAACGGGTTCCGGTGCGCCGCTCTGGGAAGGTCCGGGAACGATTACGTCCCAGGTAAAAACCCTTAAAAAACGGGCCCACACAATAACCATCACAAAAAAGGACCCGGAGAAAGAACCCCGGCAACAGGGAAAATCAACTGACGCAGCCGGGCCGGGATCCTCCCCGGGCGATTCTCAGGCAACCGGCCCGGCGCAGGGTCTCCCTGGAGGGTCTCCCACAGGCGGCACACCGTCTGCCGCAAGCCTGCGCTTCAGCCTGTACTACCAGTCCGTCTGGAACAAGATACAGGCGGCTTGGGTGCTGCCGCATTACGGCGGCACAAAAAAACTTCTGGAAGCCATTGTAAATATCAACATTGACAGGAGCGGCAGAATCCTGCATATGAGTTTTGAGAAAAAATCCGGCGACGCCAATTTTGACAGATCGGTTTTGCGTGCCGTAAAAAAGGCGGACCCGCTTCCGCAGTTGCCTGCCGGACTGCGAAAAACCTCACTGGAGATCGGCATCCGGTTCACCAATGAAGAGCGCACCCCTTAACACATTGAGAAAAAACATGCGAAAAACAAACGGCATCTGCATAGCAACCTTCTTTCTCCTTTTGCTGTGCGCAACGGCGACATCGGCAAAAGTATACATAGACATCAACGCACCCGGCTCCAACCAGGTTCCCATACTTGTGCCCGACTTTAAAAACCAGGGCAGCACTCCGGTTCCGGGCAATCTCGAGCACAGCATGGCCCGCATTATTGCCGACGACCTTTCTTTTTCAGGATTTTTTCGCGTGCTGGACCCCTCGTCCCTTGACGACTCCTATCTGGAAGGGTTGACCCGCGACAAAATCAGGTGGGACATTCTTTCAATCATCGGCGCCGAAACAATCGTGACCGGCGGGTTTCAGGATACCGGTTCCGGTGAACTGGTTACTGAACTGCGCCTCTTCGATGCCGTTCAGGGACGCTTTATCACCGGTAAAAAATACCAGGGTAAGAATGCGGACTATCCCCTGATAAGCCATCGGTTCGCCAATGAAATATTCATGAAACTTACCGGTGAGCAGGGCATTTTCACAACAAAAATCGCCTACGTCAACAGCAACGGCTCAAACAAGGAACTGGCGATTATGGATTACGACGGCCGCAACCGAAAACAGGTTTCCTGGTATGACTCCATTACCATCTCTCCGGCCTGGTCGCCCGACGGCAGGCAGCTTGCGTTCACATCGTATAAGGACGGAAATCCGGACCTGTATATTAAAAATATCTATTCGGGAAAAACAAAAAAAATATCGCAGAAACAGGGCATTAACATTTCCCCGGCCTGGTCGCCCGACGGAAAAAAAATTGCCTTGACATTGAGTCTGAATAACGGTAATTCTGAAATCTATACGATTACTGTTAAAAATCAACAACTTAAGAGATTGACCCGCAACTGGGCAATCGACGTTTCACCGACATGGTCACCGGATGGGAAGTACATAGCGTTTGTTTCAAGCCGGTCCGGAACCCCGCAGATTTACATTCTCAACCTCACACGAGGCAAAATCCGGCGGTTGACCTATGAGGGCAATGAAAACACCACCCCTGCTTGGTCACCCAGGGGTAATTTTATTGCATATGCTGGAAGAGTCGGCGGAAAATTCAATATTCTTATAATAACCCCCGACGGCGGCTTTTCACAGCAATTGACGTTCAGTTCGGGAAACAGCGAAGAACCGGCATGGTCCCCTGACGGACGATATTTATCCTTCAGTTCCGACCGAACAGGCCGAAAAGAGATATATATAATGCGCTATGATGGAACCGGCCTGAAAAAGATAACAGACGGTAAGGGAGACAAGTCAGATCCAGCGTGGTCTCCTTTTTAAATAGCGAAAATTAAATACTTTTTTTATTATCACGGGAGGTGACATATGAGACAGTATGTTAAAGCGTTAACAATGGCAACCTGCATAGTAGCTCTGGTCTTCTGTTTTGGATGCGGTGGCGGAACCCAGGTAAAAGACGATACCGGTGCAGGCACCGGCACATCAACCCAGACCTCCGGATCCGATCGGGGTATCGGCGAAGGTGAACTGGTGGAAAAGGATGTGGATGCTTCCCAGTACAGCGAAATAGACGATGCAAGCCTCCAGGCTGTTTTCGCCGACATTACCTTTGACTATGACGACTTTTCCTTAAAACCGTCTGCAAAAGAAACGCTGAAAGGCATAGCCGAGTGGCTGCTGAAGAACACATCCACCCAGATCCTCATCGAGGGACACTGCGATGAGCGTGGCACCAATGAGTACAACCTCGCACTGGGTGAACGGAGAGCAAACAGCGCCAAAAAATATCTGGTTCAACTCGGCGTTGCCCGCAACAGGATTGCAACCATCAGCTACGGCGAAGAAAAACCGGCTGATCCCGGACATACCGAAGCCGCCTGGGCTAAAAACAGGCGCTGTCATTTCCTGACACGATAACACCTATTTAAGGAGAAAAAAGTCTCTTCGGCTTTTTGCCGAAGAGACTTTTTTTCATTCTGCCTATGTACCGCACACTATCCCCGACCTGCTGGTGCGCATGTATAGTACTTACCATCTTTTGCCTTCCGGCCTGCTTCAACCTGCAACACAAAATTGACATGCAGCAGGAAGCTCTTAACCGGTTGCAGCAGCAACTGCAGCAGGCAGACCGGTCTTTGAAACAATTGAGAACCAACCAGGCCGATTCCCAGAGCGATATCGACCAGATGCGGCGTGACCTGCAAAGGCTGAAGGGAAACGTTGAGGAAAACGACCACTACACAAAGAAAACCCTTGCCGACCTTAAAAACGATCTCAGCCGGATCAATACTGCGTTAATCGACAAACAGCCGATGTCCCCCGCAGCAGATCACCCCCCGGCAGCCGGACCGACAACCGCAGACCCCTCAACCGAGCAGGGCCTGTATGACATGGCATATCAGTATTTCCAGAAGAACGACCTGCAGAAAAGCAGGGAACTGTTCACCCGCTTTATCAACACCTATCCCCAAAGCGACCTGGCGGACAATGTGTTCTACTGGATCGGCAGCAGCTATTATAAAGAACAAAAATATGAAGCAACCATCAACGCCTGTGAAGATGTGATAAAAAAGTACCCCAACGGCAACAAAGTGCCTGACGCCTATTATCTCCAGGCTCTTTCGTTCCAGGCCCTCAACGACACCCTCACCGCCCAGATACTCCTGGAAACCCTTATCCAGAAGTACCCGGCCTCGGCCGCAGCCGCCTCAGGTCAAAAGCTCTACGAAGAGCTGAAGGGCTCTACATCTTAACGCTTGACCGTTTCACAGCATTACACTTTTAAATAAAAGCGCACGAAAACCCAGGGAATGAGGCACGTAGTTCCAAATCAAACGAGGGTTTTTCTCATGTTGGATTACAATGTACGTCGCAGTAAAAAAGAAGCAGCGTAACACAACAGGTGGACTTTCTCCAAAAGACTTTCAGGAGACTGCCGGAGGATGTTCAGATACAAGGCGCACGAAACCCTGAGGGATGAGGCGTACGTGGTCTGTACGTCGCAGTGACGAAGGGTGAGTGGAACGCAGTAGATGGATATGCTCCGGCAGTCTCCCTCCCTAGCTTTCCTTTTTGGCACGCATATACGACCCGCACGACAAATATATCAGAACAAAACTTGCCAGCAGGATAATCGCGCCGATCACGGTCAACAGCCAGTTACCGGCGCTGACATACGACTTGATGTTCCAGATCATGGCATACACGGTTGTGAGGGCCACCAGAACAAGCGGTATACCGGTCAGCCACGCCGGGCGTTTGCGCTTGACCAGGTAAATGGTGATGGTTGCAAAGACCAGGGCGGCCAGCAACTGGTTGGTTGCGCCGAACAGGGGCCAGAGCAGAAGTCCGGCCGGTTTCCCCTGGTAGGTGCCGATTGCAAGGATATAGGCGATAGCAGCCATGATTGCCGCCCCAGTATAACGGTTCTGCAGCACCGGCACGTCATACTGTTCGCCGAACTCGGATACGATGTAGCGACCCAGGCGGCAGGCCGAATCAAGGGTGGTCATGGCAAATGCGATAATAATAAGGGCGATAAACGTTTTGCCGATATGCAGCGGCACGCCCACGCTGGAGATAAAGTAGGCCGACCCGTCCACAAACGCGGTCAGTTTTGACCCCAGCCCTGCCGCGCTCGACCACGAAGCATAATGCTGCATCCACTCTCCTGAGGTTTTGAATCCGGCGGTACAGGCCAGTATGGCACCCAGGGCAAGGGCCCCTTCACCGATCATGGCACCGTACCCCACGAAAGTGGCGTCCCGCTCGTTGTCCAGTTGTTTCGGAGAGGTTCCGGATGACACAATTGAGTGAAAGCCCGACAAAGCGCCGCAGGCTATGGTGATAAAAAGAAACGGCCAGATCGGCGGAGCACCGGGAACATCAAGCCGTATGGCAGGGGCCACAATAGTGGGGCCCGTAACAGCAATACCGATGAACAGCAACGCCAGACCGGCGTACAGCTTAAAAGACTCCAGGTAATCCCGGGGTTGCAGCAGCAGCCAGACCGGCAGAACCGATGCTACCAGGCTGTATATCGCCAGCAAAAAAATCCAGGTTTGCTTGGCGGAACCTACAACCGTTTTTTCGGGCATGGGATAGGGATGGTTCGCACCCCACCAGATCGCCACTGCCATCAGCACGATACCCACGGCACTGGCCGGCCCCAGTCCGATATTAGTGCGATAGATAAGCAGTCCGATACCTATTGCAATGACCATTAGTGAAAATACGGGAAAAACGGATTGGGGATACTGAATTAACAGCCCTGCAATAACCAGCAGGAAAACGGCCAGGACCAGGATCAGAACAAAAAAGATGATAACCATGTAGGCAACAAAGGCCTTGGGCCCGATAATCTTTTTGGCAATCTCCCCGATCGAATGCCCCTTGCTGCGAATGGAGAGCACCATGGTGCTCAGGTCATGCACGCCTCCCATAACAACAGATCCGATCACGACCCATAAAAAGGCCGGAACCCATCCCCAGATAACCCCCAGGGCCGGTCCTACAATGGGTGCTGCTCCGGCAATGGTGGCGAAATGATGGCCGAACAGTACGAACTTATTGGTCGGCACATAATCGACCCCGTCCTGCATGGTATGGGAAGGCACTTCGGCATTTGGATCGAGGTTGAACACCTTGTCCGAGAGATACCGCGCATAAAACCGGTACCCGAGAAAGAAAACAACCAATCCGATAACTGCCACAACTGTTGCACTCATACCGTCCCTCCTAAAGGTGCTTGCTGTAGGAATTTGCGAAAGGAATTACACATATGCATACTGTTTTTAACAATATGATGCCATAATATAACAATATTACCGGTTGTCAAGTTACCGTTTTTGACCTATACTACCCCAATTACCAAAGGACCCTGCGTTTATACGTAATACGTTATTATCCGGGAGAACCACGGATATCCCGGGAATTCAATATTTATTAAGGAGAAGTACTAAACATGAACGTTCCCCTGCTCGACCTGAAACAGCAATATCAATCGCTGAAAGATGATATCATGCAATCGCTGGATACCGTGATTACGGAACAACAGTTTATTCTCGGACCCAATGTCGCTAAAATCGAACAGGAAATTGCCGCGTTCTGCGGTGCACCCTATGCCGTGGGCGTTAATTCCGGGT
>JANQGV010000158.1 GCA_028282925.1 Thermodesulfobacteriota bacterium | reverse complement strand
GGAACAGAATAATCAGTGCACTGGCAACCGGGGTTCTTGTGGCGGAGGCCAGCCCCAAAAGCGGGTCCCTGATTACGGCCCGTCTGGCCCTTGAGCAGGGAAGAGACGTTTTCGCCGTGCCGGGAAATGTTTTTTCTTTCAAAAGCAAGGGAACAAACAGCCTGCTGCGTAGCGGCGCCAAGCTGGTAGAAAACGCCGGGGACATACTGGAGGAATTGCCTTTTAATCCGGAGCACGTTGAAGTGGAGGTCTCTAATCCGGACATAGAAGCGCTTGCGCCCGAAGTTCAGCAGGTGTACGGCTTCCTGAAAGCCGACCCTGTGCATATTGATGATTTGCTGCTCAAGTCGGAATGTTCAAGCGGCAGACTGTCGGCTATTTTGCTGGATCTTGAGTTGAACGGTTATATAAAGCAGCTTCCCGGAAAGCGGTTTGTCAGGTGTTGAGGTATACGTGCCGGGTACTTGATGTCAACTGAAAATCGCTTATAGTAATTAAATAATATACTGTCGGCATTATATGCCCGACCCGGCACGATGAAACAGACACTGTATATCAGCAGGTAGAACATATGTCCAAGTCTCTTGTAATTGTTGAGTCTCCCGCTAAAGCAAAAACCATATCCAAGTTTTTAGGCAAGGGATACCAGGTGCTGGCCTGCAAAGGCCATGTGCGGGCTTTGCCGAGCAAACAGGGTTCGGTAGAGGTCGGTGACGATATCGTGCCGAAATATGATATTATTCCGGCCAGCAAACGGTATCTCAAGGAAATCAAATCGGCGCTGAAAGGCTGTGAGACCGTCTATCTGGCGACAGACCTTGACCGGGAAGGTGAAGCCATTGCTTGGCACCTGGTGGCCGCCCTGAATCTCAAGCCCGATACTGCCGGTAAAAAGAGAACCAAGGGCTATGCTGTAAAAAGAATTACCTTTCACGAAATTACCAAGGAAGCCATCCAGGCCGCCCTTAAAGAGGCCGGTGATATTTCCCTCGAGTTGGTCAATGCCCAGCAGGCCAGGGTTGTGCTGGATTACCTGGTCGGGTTTAATCTGAGCCCGTTTTTATGGAAAAAAATCCGCTACGGGCTGTCGGCCGGCCGGGTGCAGTCGGTTGCGCTGCGGGTGATCTGCGAACGCGAGAAAGAGATCAGGGCTTTCCAGGAAGAGGAGTACTGGACCATCAAGGCCAATCTCACTCCCACCGACGTCCGCTCTCCCTTTGGTGCCCAGCTTGTTCAGGTGGACGGCAACAAACTTGATAAGCTTGCTGTAAAGAATGAAGCTGAGGCAGGCGACATTGTCGGCAAGCTCGAAGGCGCAACCTATACGGTTGCAAATGTCAAGAAACGGGAGATTAAACGCAATCCGCCGCCGCCGTTTATCACAAGTACCCTGCAGCAGGAGGCCTCCCGCAAGCTGGGATTTTCCGCCAAGAGAACCATGTCGATCGCCCAGAAGCTGTACGAAGGTATCGACGTGGGAAAAGGCACCATGGGCCTCATTACCTACATGCGAACCGACAGTGTCAACCTGGCGGAAAGCGCCCTGCAGGAGATCCACGGTGTTATCGTCGATACATACGGCAAGGACTATGCCCTTGACAAACCCCGGGTATTTACCAAAAAATCCAAGAATATCCAGGAGGCCCACGAAGCCATACGCCCGACCGACGTGACACTGTTGCCCGACGAGATCCAGGGTGCCCTGAGCAAGGAGCAGTTCAAGCTTTACAGCCTTATCTGGAAGCGAGCGGTTGCGAGCCAGATGGCCCGGGCCATACTTGATTCGGTGTCGGTTGATATTGAGGCTGCCGAGCGGTATCTGTTCAGGGCCACCGGTTCAACAATTCGGTTTCCCGGCTTTATGCAGTTGTATATTGAGGGCGGCGACGATACCGAGGACGAGAAAAAGGAAGAGGGCATGCTGCCGCCGCTCGACAAAAACCAGGTGCTGAAGCTGCTGAAGCTGCTGCCGGAACAGCACTTTACACAGCCCCCTCCGCGCTATACCGAAGCGTCCCTGGTCAAGGCCCTGGAAGAGTACGGTATCGGCCGGCCGTCGACCTATGCCAGCATTATCAGTATTCTGCAGGACCGCGACTACGTCAAGCTGGTCAAAAAACGTTTTTTTCCCGAGGACATCGGCATGGTTGTCAGTGATCTGCTGGTCAACCATTTTTCCCGCTATGTGGACTATGATTTCACCTCACGGATGGAAGATCGGCTCGACTCCATAGCGCGCGGAGAGTCGGAATGGAAGCCCGCCATTAAACAGTTCTGGAAGCCCTTTATCGGGCTCATTAAACAAAAGGATGAGGAAGTGCAAAAGTCCGACGTGACAACCGAAAAAACCGATGAAAACTGTCCGGACTGCGGCAAGCAACTGGTTATCAAGCTTGGTAAATACGGTCGGTTTTATGCCTGCAGCGGCTTTCCGGACTGCAGGTTCGTGCGGCCGCTTGAGAGCAACGACGAGGACGGCGCAGAAGCCGCAGCTCTGGATGAGAAGTGCGAAAAATGCGGCAGTCCCATGATGTTACGCCAGGGGAAATACGGCAAATTCCTGGGGTGCACCACCTATCCGGACTGTACGTATGTGCAGTCGCTGAACAAGCCGGTCGACGTGGGAGTGAAATGCCCGGACTGTGCGGACGGACAGGTCCAGGAAAAGAAATCGCGCAGAGGGAAGATTTTTTACAGCTGCTCGAATTACCCCAAATGCGAATTTGCATCCTGGGACAAGCCACTTGATGAGAAGTGCCCCGATTGCGGATCGGCCTACCTGGTTGAGAAAATTACAAAAAAAGCCGGTCACGTGATCAAGTGCCCGCAGCGAAGCTGTAAATATAAACGGCAGGTGGCAGAAGTAGAGGATGAGTGAGGCGTAACGTGTGGCAGGCAACTGAATCGACCTGCCTGAACATATCGAAGCGGTGTGCTGCATTCCCTTCATGTAGACCTCTTCCGGTTTTTACCGGCTGCATTATTGATAATCACCTATGAAGGAAACAATGGCGGACATACATATTATCGGCGGGGGTCTTGCCGGTTGTGAAGCGGCCTGGCAGGCGGCCCGGGCCGGATGCCGGGTGGCGCTGTATGAAATGAAGCCGGGGCTCTATTCTCCGGCTCATACCTGCCCCGGCCTGGCAGAACTGGTGTGCAGCAATTCGCTGCGTTCGAACAGCCTGGAAAACGCCGCCGGCGTGCTGAAAGAAGAGCTTCGCCGCTGCGGTTCACTTATTTTACAGCATGCCGATAACACGACCGTGCCGGCCGGTTCGGCGCTGGCCGTCGACCGGCACCGGTTTTCATGCAGTATAACCGATGCCGTAGAGGAGCATCCCGCCATCACCGTTGTACGGGAAGAGGTGCGCGACATCCCCGAAACCGGCGTTGTGGTGATTGCATCGGGGCCCCTCACCTCCGGCGCCCTTTCACAAAGTCTGCAGAAGATTATCGGGAACGATTTTTTGTATTTTCACGATGCCATATCTCCTATTATTGAAGCCGATTCCATCGACACCACAAAAACGTTCAAGGCGTCGCGCTACAATAAGGGAACGGCGGATTATATCAACGTTCCGCTCAACCAGGAAACATACTACCGATTCGTCGATGAAATCATCAAGGCGGAAAAGGTGCCGCTGAGGGAATTTGAAACCCTGACGCCCTTTGAGGGGTGCATGCCGATTGAAATAATGGCCCAGCGGGGAGTCGAGACCCTTGCCTTCGGGCCCATGAAGCCGGTCGGGCTTGTCGACCCTCATACCGGTGGACAGCCCTATGCCGTTTTGCAGCTCAGGCAGGAAAACCAGGAGGCCACGCTGTACAATATGGTCGGATTTCAAACCCGTCTCAAGTGGCCGGAACAGAAGCGGATTTTTTCAATGCTTCCCGGTCTTGAGCAGGCGTCTTTTGCCCGCTACGGCAGCCTGCACCGTAACACCTATATTCACTCGCCGCTGTTGCTGTTTGCCACGTTGCAATTCAAGAAAGACCCGCGCATATTCTTCGCCGGTCAGATAACCGGTGTTGAGGGCTATATCGAGTCCGCCGCCATGGGGCTGGTTGCAGGCATTCAGGCCGCACGATATGTGCGGGGACAGAATCCCGTATCACCGCCGAAGTCCTCAGTGCTCGGCGGGTTGCTGGCCTACATAACCGACCCTTCCGTTACGGGCTTTCAACCCATGAATGCCAACTTCGGCCTTTTGCCTCCGCTTGAGAAAAAGGTTCCCAAGAAAATCCGTAAGAAGCTTTTGGGGGAACGCGCCCTCAATGAGCTAACAGCATGGTGGGAAAAAATCGGGGGGGCTGTTGGATAACGTCCATCTACGGCGTTGCACGTCTCTTTCGTCACTGCGACGTACGGAAAAGTACGCCTCATTCCTCAAGAGAGCGTGCGCCTTGTATCTGAACATTCTCCACCAGCCCCCGAGTGAGGGGTGTAAAGATGAACATCAGAGGACATGTTGGATAACGTCCATCTATCCCGATCATATCGGGATTACACTCACCTTTCGTCACTGCTGTGAGTCATGCCGCAGGAACAGCAGGCCGTATCCCCGCTTCGGCAGCGTAAAAATCGACAGCAGCATCGTCACGACACAGGCGGGGCCGGGCATACAGAAAACAGCCAGCACCGAAAGCCACAGGAGGATACCCCCCACTATCAACCGAACATAAAATGTATTGCCGTCATGGCTGCCGGGAAGCGGGCGGGGCGCACCGGTACACGGAGGAGTAGCCTGCTTTTCAGCCCGGCAATCCGTTTCGTTTCCGGCTGGTTGTGCCGTATTCGGCCGGGAAGCCGTGGCAGATCGTGAGGCTGCCAGGCGCTTGGCATATTCATTTTCAAGGGTTCCTTCCAGGACGGTATGGTAGGTCAGCAGCTTTTCATATTGAACGGGCTCGCCGGAGGTGATGAGCTTTAAGGTTCTGGCCAGCTCTTTTTCGCTGCTCCATACACCGTCATCGCGAAGCACGGTTTTGTATTTTTTCAGGGTGGCCTGCAGGGACTGTATATCGGTTCTGATGCAGTCGCGGTAGAGCGACCGTACATGCTCCCGCATTTCGTCAAAGTCGGCATCTGCTGCGGCTTTTACGGCGTAGCGGCGGTCATGTGCCATGATGGCTTTCTGGAGGCAGGCGGCCGCTTTTTCCGCAGCCTGGTCGGCTGCATACAATTTAGCCAGATGGTAGAGGGCTTCGCCCAGAGCGGGGTCCAGTTCCAGGGCGCGCCGGGTCAGGCGGATCGCCTCCTCAATATCCTGCAGAGCCACCGCCTGCAGCCAGCCGGCATAAAAATAGGCCTGGGCGCCAAGGGGCTTCAATTCGTCCCACGCTTCGCAAAATGTGTAGCAGCGGCGATAATGGTCCAGGGCCCTTTTTGTATTACGGAACTCTTCCCGGTAGTGAAAGATGTGCCCCAGGAGCAGGTGTGCAACGGGATTGAGATCGAATATCCGGATGGAGAGTTGCAGGTGCTCTGCCGCCTCGGTTATTGCTTCGCGGGAATGTGGTTCACGGCAGGCCTGCCGGTACCTGTTCAGGGCTTCGGAGAAGTGCTTGGAGGCGTTTATCCGGTTGCTCACAGATGTCTGCACCAGTTTGATGCCCGGCTGCATATCCTCGCGCAGCAATTCATAGAGCACGAGCACGCCGCCCATTGCCGGAGAAAAATCGGGCCCGAGGGTGCAGATGCCGCCACCGAGCATTTCCCGGTCAAATTGTTTGGATGGCACCCCTGAAAGTGACTGGTGCTCGGGGCAGTGGTTTTGGGCGTTTTTGCTGCCGGAATCCGGTTCATCGGGAAGGGCTGTTTCGGTAATTCCCGATTCTACAACGCAGGTATACTCCAGTGATGATAGATAGCGGTAATAAGAATCCAGGCTTTTTCGGCGTATTGTGTAGGTGTTAGAGTGCATAGCTTCAACCGCTTTATAGTTCCTGTTCCTATCTATTTAAATTATAGTAGGAAAATGTAGTATGTCAATGGTTGTGGGGCACAATATATTGTGGTTTTTCTGTGAAAAATTTACAATGATTGACTTGCAGTGCTTCGTGAAGAGTTTTTAAGGGGTTGAGGGACGTTTTATAAAACCTAGAGCACATTCCACAATACTATAGCCACGGGGAATAACAGCACAGGCTGATACGGTTAGATTGCCTGCGGCCATGTGCTCGCAGGAAAAGGGAGATACAAGAGAGAAAGCACCGCTCGCACCGCCGCGGCTGCTCTCACCGTCTCAGCCTGTGCTATCAATTTAAGGGCTACAGAAAAAAGAAAGACGCTCTGCAATCTTTCCCGCCAAAGGCGTGATTTCCTCGCGCGGCAGGATTTCTCACGGGAGCCGGAAAAGCGGTGTGCCGCAGAATTATGCCGGAGCAAGGAGATTCCGGATCGTATCGGCAAGTTTAGTGAAGACAATGGGTTTCATAATGAAGGCCCTAATCCCGATACTTTTTGCTTTTTCTTCAGTAATTGTTTCGCTGAAGCCGGTGCAGAGAATGATGGGGATATCCTTTTTTATTTTTAATACTTCGCGTGAAAGTTCGGCGCCGGTTAGATTGGGCATGGTCTGATCAGTGATCACAAAATCGAATTTTTCGGGGTCGTAGCGGAAGGCTTCCAGCGCTTCAAGGCTGCTGGTGCGTGTTGTGACCCGGTATCCGAGATTTTCCAGAAACTTTTTGATCATTTCCGCTATTTGTTGTTCATCGTCAACAACAAGAGCGTGCTCCGTACCCCCGACGATGGGAGTATTGTCAAGGGCTTTTTGTGGGGGAGCCTGTTCTTCGACAAGGGGCAGGTATACGTTGAATACGGTACCTTTGCCGGGTACGCTGCCGACCGTAATATCGCCGGAGCAACTTTTGATAATGCCGTGCACCACCGAAAGTCCGAGGCCGGTACCACCGCCCTGTTGCCTGGTGGAGAAAAAGGGGTCGAAGATCCTTTCCTGAACGCCCGGCTCCATGCCGCAGCCTGTATCTTCCACGGTCAATTTTAAATACGGCCCGGGACTGAGATCCAGGCGGCCATCCATCATGTCCGGAATAAGCTGTTCCTCGAAGAGGCCGATTGTCAACTCGCCACCGGTTTCCTGCATGGCATTCTTTGCGTTGGTGCACAGGTTCATCAGTACCTGATGGATTTTTGTCGGGTCTGACATCACTATGTCGTTTGGGGCCTGAAGGTTCAGGCTGATTGTTATGGTTGTGGGCAGCGAGGCCCTGAGGAAGGTATGGGCTTCCTTGATAATAGGCTTGATTCGAACCGGCCTGGTTATGCTTTCGGTCTGGCGGCTGAACGTCAATATCTGTTTGACCAGATCGGTTGCGCGCTCGGAGGCCTTCAACACTTCCGTCAGGCTGTTATGTATAACGCTTCCTTTGTCACCGGCATCGTAAGCAATTTCGGTAAAGCCGGAAATAACGGTCAGGATGTTGTTGAAGTCGTGGGCGATGCCGCCCGCCAGGGTACCGATGGCCTCCATCTTATGGGCCTGCTGGAGTTGTTTTTCAAACAGGATCTCCTGGGTTATATCACGGCAGATAGCGACGTAATTTCTAATCTGTCCCGTGTCGTCCCGGACCGGGGAAATGGCAACCTCGATTTCGATGATGTTGCCGTCGGACCGCCTGTTTTTCATACGGCCTTTCCAGACATCGCCGGCAGTGATGGTGTCCCATATTTCCATATAGAATTCCAGATCGTAGAGGTCGCTTCGGGCCTGAAACGGATTCAGACCGCCGGCATCACTCAAGCTGTAACCGAACATTCTTTCCGCTGCGGCATTGATATATTCGACGGCCCCGTTTTTGTCCATAATAAGGATGGTCTCGGCAGCCTGTTCCACGGCAAGGCCCAGCATGGTAAGCCCCTGCTGCGCCAGCTTGCGTCCGCTTATGTCCCGGACCGCCCAGACAATGCCCCGGGCATTGTCCTGGGCGTCCTTACTAATGGTCAGGTTCAGTTCCACCGGGCAGGTGGTCCCGTCTTTTCTCAGCCACAACGATTCATAGTGGCTGGAACTGCCGTTATCAAGGGCCTCCCGAAAGGCGCCTACTCCGGCATAGATG
This sequence comes from Thermodesulfobacteriota bacterium, assembly GCA_028282925.1. GTDB lineage: Bacteria > Desulfobacterota > WTBG01 > CAIYCZ01 > CAIRTM01 > JANQGV01. The sequence continues at coordinate 54,654 of JANQGV010000158.1, read as the reverse complement.
TAGGCGTCTTCCTCCACGGAAAGTTCTATGGTATAGCGCCCCAAAAGTTCCTCCTCCTGAAAACCGAGTATGCTTTCCATGGCTTTGTTGACTTTGATGATACTTCCGCACTCGTCGGTAAGGATTACTCCATCACGGGTGGTATTGAATATTTCTTGCAGTTGGTCTTTTGTTGCGCGCAGTTCTTCCTCGGCGCGCTTTTTGTCGGTAATGTCCCGAAATGATGAAAAGGCGCCGATAGTGTTTTGCCGATGGTCTTTGAGCAGGGAAAGATTGATCTCAATGTCTGCCGGGGTGCCGTCTCCACGCAGAAAGACCGTCTCATGCTTTTCAACAAAACCGTGATCGAGTAGCCTTATAATAAGTGAGGGGTTTTCCCCTATGGTGTATTCATCGGGCGAGAGTTCCGTAATGTGCTTTCCCAGGAGCGTGTGTTCATCGTACCCGAGCAGGGAGTAGGTTTTACGGTTGGCTTTGATTATGTATCCGGAGTCGTCGGTGACGATACAGCCGTCGCCGGTAGCATTAAAGATGTTTTCAAACAGGTTGTCGGCCTGAAGTAAAACATCGCTGCTTTTTTTTGTTTTTTTGTACAGCAGGTTAAGAGTGATGGTTTCATCTGTTTTCCGTTGCGGTGCTTCAGCAGGTTTTGCAGTGGCTTTGTTGCGGTTGTGCATTGTATTCCCCTCGCTGCTTTTAAGTATGGAGCCAAGCTGAATGATATATCTGCCTGTAAAGCAATCACCCGCTTTTCGCCGGTAGTAGCCAAAACCGGGAGATGAATCGCTATAAATGGAGTAGGTATAATTACTTAAATAGAATTAATTTGGTAGTTTTTTGTTATGTTCAATATAAATCGGATTTTGTTTAAAAAGAATGAGTTTTTTTTAAATCAAAATAATCGAAAATCGTTTTGTTTGATCTTTGGCCTCATGTGCTTTGAAAACGGATACTGTATTCTGACTTGCTATTTTTGAAGGGTAAGGGTAATATTATCTCTTTCATTTCAACAAGCAACATTACAGTCATTGGAGAGGCCATGGGTGTTTTTTCCGGATCGGCAAGTTACGTGCGCTACCAGGTTCAGGGAGACGTGCCCGAACCTGTTAAGGATTTTGTGCTGGAGAAACTGAAAGGGTATGCCTTTAAGGAGATAGATCCGGGCACGCTCAGCGAGAAAACAATCGGCTGGGTTTCAGCCGAAAATATGGCCCTGACCCGGTTTGATGATTTGCATTTTGCCAAGGACCCGTACCTGGTTTTTTCGTTGCGCATAGACGTGCGCAAGATTCCGGGGATGACCATGAAAGCGGCCCTTCTGCGGGAGGAAATGAAGTATAAAGAGACAACCGGTCAGGAGCGGCTCAGGAAAAAGGACAAGGACATGCTGAAAGACGAAGTGTGGCAGGCCCTTACCAAAAAAACCCTGCCAACTCCGTCGGTGTATGATGTGTGCTGGAATTTCCAGACCGGTATTGTTCTTTTTTTCTCAACCAGCAGAAAAGCCAATGAGGAGTTCATGGCGTTTTTTCACCGGTCCTTTGATGTGAAGCTGCTGCCGCTGATGCCCCAGGCCCTGGCAACGCATCTGGGTGAAAAGAATAATAAATTTTTTGACGTATCAGAAACGGAACTACAGTTTGCACATGGATAACGAGCAGCAGAAACAGGGGAGTCTCGGCCGGGATTTTCTCACCTATCTTTGTTACAAAAGCGACGACAACGGAGGGCAGTTTGAATTGCCCGGTTCCGGTGAGCAGTTTGTGCTTTTTCTCGACCGAAAAATTGCACTGGAAGACGACCAGGAGGTCCCCCCTAACACCGTGACCTATTCCGGCGACGATTTCACCGAAAAGGATTTGAAGCAGGCTATCCGCTCCAGAAAGAAGGTCCGCGAAGCGCGGTTCCGCATCGACAAAGGTGAAAATACCTGGGTGTTCACTTTGAAGGCCGACCGTTTTGAGATATCGGGGTTGAAAATCGATATGCCGGCGGTGCAGGATCTTGACGAGAAGTTCTACGGCAGGATATACAGCATTGAAACACTGCAATCGCTGCTGGATGCCTGCTACGAGCAGTTTATCGAATCGGTCAACGGCAAGAACTGGAAGACGACCGGGTATCCCCGGTTTCAGAAGTGGCTGCAAAGCAAGTAGCATGCATCTGATGTATTGCCGGTTTTGATATTCACAACAACCTGTGTATCAGTTAAGGAAGGGTTATGCTGGACAGTAAATTCATTCGGGACAATATCGATTTAGTCAAAGAAAAACTGAGTGCACGCGGTTCGGATGTGGACCTTGCACCGTTTATTGCCATAGATGCGCGGCGACGGGAGGTGCTGCAGGAAATCGAGGCCCTGCGCGCCGAGCGGAACCGGGCGTCCGAAGAGATTGCGGCTTTGAAAAAAGAGCGCAAGGAGGTTGACCCTGCAAGGTTTAAGGAGATGAAAGAGGTCTCCGGCAAGATTAAAGCAATTGAAGAGGGCCTGAAGGAGATAGAGCAGGAAACGGAGAATTTTTTACTGACCATACCGAACATGCCCCACGAATCGGTTCCGTTCGGCCGCAGCGAAGAAGACAATGCCGAAGTGCGGAAGTGGGGTGAAAAGCCCGCTTTTTCCTTTACCCCCCTGGAACATTTTGAGTTGGGCGAGCGACTGGGAATTCTTGATTTTGAGCGGGCGGCAAAAATAGCCGGTGCGCGGTTCAGCCTTTACAAGGGTGCGGGCGCACAGCTTGAGCGGGCTCTGATCAACTTTATGCTCGATCTGCACACCCGCGAACACAACTACACGGAGGTACTGCCGCCCTTCATGGTCAACCGGACCACCATGACCGGAACCGGCCAGCTGCCGAAGTTTGAGGAAGATCTTTTTAAGATCGACGGTGCCGACTACTTTTTAATCCCTACGGCCGAAGTGCCCGTGACAAATATCCACCAGAAGGAAATCCTCAACCAGGAGGATTTGCCGATATTTTATACGGCGTATACCCCCTGCTTCAGGAGTGAGGCAGGCTCATACGGGAAGGACACCCGCGGGCTGATACGTCAGCACCAGTTCAATAAAGTCGAGTTGGTGAAGTTTGTGGAGCCCGAGGAGTCGTATGCAGAACTTGAAGGGTTGCTTGCCAATGCCGAGGAGGTGCTTAAGCGTCTCGGGCTGCATTACCGGGTAGTAAACCTGTGTACGGGAGACGTTAGTTTTGCGGCCGCTAAAACCTATGATCTCGAAGTGTGGCTGCCGGGACCGGGCGTGTACCGGGAAATATCATCCTGCAGCAATTATGAAGATTTTCAGGCCCGCCGGGCCGGTATCCGCTACCGTAAAAAAGATGCCAAAAAGGCCGCGTTTGTACATACCCTGAACGGTTCGGGACTTGCGGTGGGCCGGACCCTTGTTGCTGTTCTGGAAAGCTACCAGCAGGAAGACGGCAGCGTGGTCGTGCCGGAAGCACTCAGGCCGTATATGGGCGGTCTGGAGGTCATCAGCTAAAACGGGTCTTGACTCGTTTTGGCAATGGTGATATTCTTTACAGTTCATGGAGGGATGGCCGAGTGGTTGAAGGCGGCGGTCTTGAAAACCGTTGACCCGTGGAAGCGGGTCCGTGGGTTCGAATCCTACTCCCTCCGCCACAATATATTCAATACGGAGAGATGGCCGAGTCGGCTGAAGGCGCTCGCCTGCTAAGCGAGTGTACACTCAAAAGTGTACCGAGGGTTCGAATCCCTCTCTCTCCGCCATACAGCTTACACCTGTAAAAAGAGGTAATCTCCGGATTGCCTCTTTTTTTATGGGGAGTTCCAAAAGGCTGTTGGGGAACACCCATCTTCTGTGTTGCACTCACCTTTCGTCACTGCGGCGTACAGACAAGTATGCCAAATGATCAACAGGAAAAAGTGTTTTCCTGTTGAAGGAAACTATGCACTTTCGTGCTACCTGTTTTCCCTTTCAGGGCAAACAGGTCAACCGCTACGCGGTTGCATGTTGCCACCGCAAGGTTTCGCCTTGTATCTGAATATTCTCCAACAGCCTTCCTTTTCAGCGTATTCCAACAGGCTTCTCGCATAGAGTCATTATTGCGCAATTTTCCTCACAGGACCGGAAATGGCTGAAATACTGTTCTATTTGCACTTTGTATGAGTATGTATGCACTGCCCCATAATGCTTTAAGTATATGAAAAAACTTTATTTTGACTCATGTGACCCGAAGTGAGTGCGCAGGTTCTTTTTACGGCCGGGTAGCCGAAATAGGTAAAGATAAACCAAAGAAATTCCGAAAAATATAAAGATATATAAAAAAGTTACATACATTATGAGGTTGCAGCACCCCGGCCGTGCCGGGTTGCATCAGAAAGAGCCGTTTCCACCATGGGGCGGCTGCGTGTTCTAAAAGGTATCCGCATGGCTCAGGCGAAAGATACGAACGTTTCTGCTCAAAACACTTCTTCCGGTAAGCATGGCCAGGGCGGAAACAAGCAGTTTGCCATCCTGTTTACGGATGTAAAAGGATCGTCGGCCTTTTATAAAGACCACGGCAATATTGCCGGCCGCATTATGATCCAGAAGCTCAACGATATGCTGTTTCCGATTGTGCGGGCGTATAAGGGTACGATCGTCAAAACCATCGGCGATTCGATCATGGCCTATTTCTTTTCGGCCAAGGATGCACTCTGGGCCGGCATTTCCATGCAGAAGCGGCTGCAGGCCCACAACCGCGAACATGACAAGCCGGAAGACCAGTTGCTGATCCGCGTAGCCATGAATTACGGTTTTGGAATCGTTGAAGAGCGGGATGTTTTCGGCGATGTGGTGAATGTTGCCGGAAAGCTTATTTCTCAATGCGAGGCGCAACAGATTCTCATTACCGAGGCGCTCTATCAGGAGGTGGCAAATACGGCCGAGGTCGGCTTTGCAAAACATGATATCAGCAGCCGTGGTCCTCTGGGTTCCGTACAGATCTACCAGGTCGAATGGAAAAAGCTCAGCGAGGCCGATGAGAATACGTTGTATCTCCTGTCTCTCCGGATCGAGGCCGCCTCCCTGGAAGTAGAATCGACGGGGGGCATAGACAAAGTCGCCTTTTTCATCGAGCACCGCTCGGATAAAACCGTGACAACGGACGAACACGAGGTAAATGTGTATTTCCGCGACGGCCGCGCCTGCCTTGAAACGGCCCGGAAGTCGCTGCAGCAATACCTGGACTCTTCGGCGGAGGAAAGCGATTTGCCCCAGGTGGTCCGGATCGGACTACATGCCGTTGATGCAAAAAAAGTGGGCGACGGAAATGTGCTGCCGTATTTTGACGGTGCGGTCAATGCCCGCGACCATGCCGATCCCTATGAAATTATGCTGAGCTCCCATATGTATGAAGCTATACCGGAAGACTGTAAAGCCACCTGTGTTCCGGTGAAAAACCGGCAGGACAGCAGCCGACCGCTCTACGTGCTGCAAGGAGGTGATCAGGACCGGGAAAAAACCATCTTTACGGCGATACTGCCGGCCGAAGCCGCCGCCCGGCCGGGTGCTACGGCCTGTTTTTATTGCGGCTGCACCCAGCACGCAACAAGCAAGTGCCCTTCGAAGCCTATCGGCAAGCCGACACAGTATCTCGATGCATTGGGGTACTTGCCGATGCAGAAGATGCGGCAGTCTTTCCAGGAAAGCTTCGCCGATATTGTGCGGCCCCTGAAAAGCGGGGCCGAGGAGGAGCGCTTTGAGCTGCTGTTTCGTGAAAACAAAAAAGACCCTTACACGCTTTGTTTTTTTGCGTTTTACGAGATATCGTCCCATTTCCAGCTTCGGGCGCTTAAACAGTTGTACCAGGAAACGGCGGCAAACAAGGAGCATCCGGCTAAAAAGTCGGGTTCGGTCCTGATGGGCGAAGACTGCCTGCGGGTGTCACGTTATGAAGAGGCGGGTGACTGGTTTGAAAAGGCCGTTGCCGAGCAACCCAACGACTACCGCCCCCATGTGGCCCTGGGCATCCTTTCCATGGAGAAGAACAACCCGGAGAAGGCGGTGTTCCACTTTAATAAGGCGCTGTCTTTCTCGCTGAACAATATGCAGAAGCGGCAGATCTATTTGCTGCTGGCCCGGGTATATGATGTTATTAACGCGATTCCCGAAGCCCAGCAGGAGCTGCAGAAAATCCTGGGGACCAGCCACGAATGGAACGACGGGCGCTACTATTATGCAGTGCTGCTGGTAAAGGCCGGTAAAATCAAGCAGGCCCTTGAGATATTCAAAAAACTGATTTACCAGTCGCCGCGTTACTATTTCATGGTGGCGCTGAATCCCCAGTTGAACGTTGCCAAAAAAGAAATTGTTGCGTTTCTCAACCGCGAGTTGATATCGTTACGGGCTCGCAGTCAAAAAAGTTTTACAAGCATGCAGAAAACTATCGAGGAGCATCAAAGCTGGTTTCACAAGGACGATGCAGACTTTCAGGCCGCCATTGAATTGTATCAACGGGCTTCGGATATCTTTCGCAGCGAAAGCATTGCCGGGCTTATCGATATTCCCGGGCTTGAAATGAACGTCGACATTTTAATCAGGCGGGCCCTTCAGTACCGGCAGGTAAACCTGCGCAAGAAAATTTCCGGTTTCAAGAAACATATAGAAAACCATGAACAGTACCTGAAGCGATTTCCCTATAAAAACGTTTTATCGGATAAAGACCATAAGGTTACGGAGCATTTTAAGCAGGTGCTGGAAGAGGCCCGCAAAACCGCCGACACCGTGCCGCCGCCCAGCCCGCAGGATGCCCAGCAACTGCTCGAAAATCTTTCCCGTGAAGCCGGGCGGCTGGACTCGCATCTCTTTCGGCTGGAGATTTTGAAAAAAATGATTTTTGCAGCCGAGTGCACAAGCAAAATGGTGGGTGTGTTTACGGTTATTGCAACGTTGACGGCCCTGTTTTTTACGGTTGTGCTGACCTGCTACGAAGGATATGAAACGTCGTTCAACGCGCTTTCAAGCGTTAAAATACTGGGCTTTGCAAAGTTCGGTGTTTTTGCCGGAATGTTTTCGGGTATTGTGGGAAGTATGATCTGGCTTGCCAAGAATTTTCAGCGATTGCAGAATAAACTCTGATGCGTTTCCTGAACCTCCTCAGGGGCCTCCTCTTATGAAAGGGTGAACGAATATGCCTGATACCTTTTTTTCTATCGCAGTGCTGCTGTTCGGTTGTTGTATCGGCAGTTTTTTAAATGTATGTATCGTGCGGATTCCGAAAAAAATATCCATTGTGTGGCCGGCTTCGCATTGTCCGGCCTGCAAGCATGCCATACCTTTTTATTATAACCTTCCCATACTCAGTTATATCGTGCTGGGCGGGAAGTGCAGATACTGCCGGGCCCCCATTTCTTTGCAGTATTTTCTGGTCGAGCTGATCACGCCGCTTGTGACTCTGTGGCTGTTTTATTACTTTGGGATTTCATGGCCGTTTGTCATTGCCTGTGTGTTTGCGTTTGCCCTGATCGTTATAACCTTTATCGATCTCGAGCTTCAGATTATCCCCGATGTTATCAGCCTGCCCGGCATCCCGCTGTGCTTTGTAAGTTCATTTGTGGTGCCCTGGGTGACGCCCCTGGACTCGCTCATCGGCATAGCTGCAGGGGGCGGGGTGCTGTACGGGTTTGCCCTGGGTTATCACCTGCTCACCGGCAAGGAGGGCATGGGGGGCGGCGATATCAAGCTGCTGGCCATGATAGGGGCTTTCCTAGGGTGGAAAGGGGCCCTGGCGACCCTGGTGCTGGCGGCATTTGCCGGCAGCTTCGTCGGCATTGCGCTTATCGTGATTAAAGGGAAAAACTTTAAATACGCAGTGCCTTTCGGGCCCTTCCTGGCGGCCGGGGCATTATGTGCCCTGGTGTACGGGGAGCAACTGATCCACTTCTACCTGACCGTCGGAGCGCGGTAAGTCCCAGGCCGGTGCAGGTGTAAAAAGACAAGCAGAGGAGCTGTTCTGAGAGGCTGTATGAATATCGGGCTGAGAACAACAATATTCTGGAATATTTTTCTGCTGATGATCATCGCCATCGGCCTGATCAGTATCGTTGTATTTCGCGTTACACAGCGTGAAATGATCAAACAGCGTGAGCTGGCCGGAAAAATGGTCTTTGCCTCCCTGGAGGCCGGGATATCGGGCTTTGCCGCCGGCAAGCCGCAACAGGCCGGAGAATCCGCCACAGCCAAACGCGTCCAGCGGTTTTTTCAGAGCTGTATCGATAAGGGGTTGTGCCGTGAAATCGTTTTTTACGACCGAAAAGGCATGCCGGTTGCCCGGGCCGGAAATAAGGCGGGCGGTGCGGGAGTGGCGGACAGGGACGTGCGCTCTGTTTTGGGGAAAGACGAACCAGGGCCGCTGACATCCATCTCAGACAGCGCGTTGACGGTGGTGGGGCCGCTGGTTGTGCAGGGCCGAAAAGCCGGGGCATTAAAAGCGGTTTTTTCTCTGCATGATGTGCAGTTGCATATCCGAAAGGCATCAAAGATCATTTTTCTCTATATCCTGTTTGATACCGTTATACTTATTGCTTTCGGAACGTTTCTGCTGTCCCGCTATATTGTGCGCCCGGTCAATAAGGTCATACGGATGACCGAAGATATATCGGAAGGGCATTTTGACGTGCCGCTCTATTTTTCCGACCGTAATGAAATCGGCAAGCTTTCGAGTGCCTTGAAAACCATGTCGGAAAACCTTAAAAAAGAGCGCGCCACGATTGAAGCCCAGTTGAAAGACCTGGAGCAAAAAAATCTTGAGCTGCAGCAGGCCCATAACGAGATTATACAGAGTGAAAAACTGGCATCGGTGGGCAGGCTTGCCGCAGGTATCGCACATGAGATCGGCAACCCGATCGGCATCATCCTCGGGTATATCCACATGCTGAGAAACAGCAGCCTTGAGGAGAAAAAACGCGAAGATTATCTTGGCCGGATGGAGGCCGAGACCGAGCGTGTCAATACAACCATCAGGGATCTGCTGGACTATGCCCAACCTGCCGCCCGTGAGCCGGAACGTATCGACCTCAACGAACTGATCAGGGATGCCTGGTCGATGGTTGCCTGTCAGAAGGATTTTGCTGCCATTACCCCCGACTTTCATCTGACGCCGGACCTTCCGCAAATCAAGGCCCATGCGCAACAGATCCGGCAGGCCATTGTCAATCTGATGCTGAACGCACGGGATGCCATGTCCGGCGGCGGTTCTCTAACGCTTGTGACGGGTATTGACAGTGACGGTGAAAGCGATACAATCTTTTTTACACTTACGGATACGGGGGAGGGTATGACCCCCGATATTCAGAAGAAAATATTTGATCCCTTTTTTACCACAAAAGAACAGGGTAAGGGGACCGGACTGGGGCTGTCCAATGTGTACCGTATAACCGAGATGGCCGGCGGGTCCATAGACTGCTCAAGCGTTCCCGGTAAAGGTACCTCTTTTACGTTACGTTTCCCCCTGCCCGGACAAGAGACATAGATTGGATAGACATGGGTGAAGTAAAAAAACTGCTGGTTATCGATGATGAAGAAAATATGCGGCACTATCTGATGTCCCTGCTGGAAAACGAGGGATATGAAGTACGCGAGGCGGGCGACGGGCAGGAAGGCCTAAAGCTGGTTGAGAAGCATGATTTCGACGCAATCCTGTGTGATGTGCGCATGCCGGGAATGGACGGCATAGGGTTTCTGCAGCGTGTCGCCCAGCGGGAACCGATGCCCACGGTGATCACCATGTCGGCCTACGGCACCATCGACCTGGCCGTAAAAACCATGCAGTTGGGCGCCTATGATTATATATCAAAGCCCTTCAAACCGGCCGAAATCATACTGGCTCTCAAGAAAGCCGAAGAGCGGGAGCGGCTGAAGCAGGAAAACGTTGTGCTGCGCCGGGAGATTGAGGAGAAGTACAGCTTCGGCAATATTATCGGGAAAAGCCCGGCAATGCAGGCCATTTTCGAGCTTATCAAAAAGGTCGCCCACGTGAAAAGTTCCGTGCTCATAACCGGCGAAAGCGGAACAGGTAAGGAACTGGTAGCAAAGGCGATTCACTATAACAGCCCCCGCAAAGACAGGGACTTCCTGGCGATCAACTGTGGTGCTATTCCGGAAACGCTGCTTGAAAGCGAGCTGTTCGGGCACAAAAAAGGCTCATTCACCGGTGCCTCCCAGGACCGGAAGGGCTTTTTTGAGGAGGCCGATTCCGGCACGTTGTTCCTGGACGAAATAGGTGATATTCCGATTAACCTGCAGGTGAAGCTTTTGCGGGTGCTGCAGGAGAGTGAAATCCGCCGGGTAGGCGAAGAACGCTCTCGTCCGGTGGATGTACGAGTGATTGCCGCCACGGCCAAAGACCTGCTGCAGGAAGTGTCCCGGGGAGCGTTCCGGGAGGACCTTTTCTACCGCCTCAATGTGCTGCCGGTGAACATCCCGCCGCTACGGGAGAGGAAGGAGGATATACCTTCGCTTGTAGACCACTTCATCGGGAAATACAATGCCGCCCACAGCCTGGCCGTTGAAGGCGTAGCCGCATCCGCAATGAAATCACTGCTGGACTATCACTGGCCCGGGAATATACGGGAGCTTGAAAATATTATCGAACGGGCCATGGTGCTGACCGAGGCGTCCCGTGTTGATGTGGACGATATCCCCGACAGCGTTAAAAATGCTCGTGAAGATGTTCCCGAAGTTCAGGAAGAGGAGGATCTTTCCGTAAAAAGAATGCATCGCAAGCTGGAAGCACAGCTCATTATCAAGGCCCTGCACAAGACCGGCGGCAACAAAAGCCAGGCTGCAAAACTGCTTGAGATCAGCTATCCGGCACTGCTCTCGAAAATTGACGAGTATCACATATCTGTTTATAAGGAATAGCTGTTGCTGAAAGGATGCCGTGCTTCTGCCGGAGCGCCTTTTGTTCCCCGGACACGTCCAGTATACCGTATGTGCAGAAATGTTATGAACAGTCAAGCAAACAAACCCCTTATTATTGCCGCCCAGCGAACCATCGACGGTCGCAACGGTCCGGCCATGGCCCCCGGCCTTGAAGATGCGCTTTGCCGCTTTGCTGAAGAAACGGTTCGTTTGGAAATCGATCCACTTGAAAAAGGCTGGAAGTCTCCGCTTGAGGAAAACCATTTCAGGAGCGGCTGCGCTCCGCTGGAAGCGCTGAGTCGCGCCGTTGATCTGATTGTGCAGCATCCCGGCCTCGCAGTCGTAATAGAAGGAACCGATCGGCTGATTTCCGATTTCAGTAACAGAACGGCCGACCGGCGAAGTCTTATGAATATTTACGGAGAGAATTGTCCGCTGCCGGAAGCGTATACTCTTCTCGCGCATGCTTTTATTGAGCAAGCCGGTATACGCCCGGAGTTGTTCAAGCAGGCGGCCGGGATGCTGTATGGCAACTACGCGCGCACAGCACTGGAAAACGGTTCCTATGAAGCACCTTCCGACAAATGGTTTGCCTATATCACCGACCTTTTTCGCGGAGTGGATTGTGCAAATCCGGTCATCGATTTCAGCGGAGCGCTCATCGTAGCCTCAGTCGCACTGGCGGATCGCCTTGACATAGCCGCCCACGACCGGGTAGCAGTACTGGGAGTGGCAACCGCTGAACTATACGGAGACGGTCCGGCTCATGTAGCAGAAATTGCAACCTACGACCATTTACGGCAGGCCTATGATTATGCCTGTGACCGGGCAGGCGTCCCTTTTGCCGATCTGTTTCTGCAGGGGCAGGCCCTGCTTGAGGTCTATTCCTGTTTTCCGGTGGTGCCCATGGCTTTCCTGCTGGCAAGCGGCATAGCGCCCTCATTTGAGGATATTGCCCCTGTTCTGGACGAACATGCCGTTACCATTACCGGCGGGATGAATGTTGCAAGGGCTCCCTGGAACAATCCGGCATTGAACGGGCTGATATGCATGTATGAGAAAATCCGCAGCGGCAAGACGTCTCTGGGTGCGGTTCACGGCAACGGGGGCCTTGGATACAAGCAGGGAGTGGCTCTTTTGGGGGCTGCCTGAGATGCACAGGATGTGGGAAGAGAAAAAAATAAAAGGCAGAAAGAGAAAAAAAGGAGGGGTTAAAACTCTTTCTGCCTTATATGTAAAATGCCCTCAACCCACAAGGACACAAACTACATTCCCGTGTTGTTGTTACTGATAGTATCGTCCAGAATCGTTAATAAGTTATTAGGAAAATGTAAATAATTTGTAAATATTGTTTTTTTTCACACAGAGGGCTGATTTTAGAAATGAAAGAAATATTAGTTATTTATCACTCGATGGGCGGGAATACCCGAAAAATGGCCCAGGCGGCGGCCGATGGTGTGGGCCGGATTGAAGGAGCCTGCGCGAAAATGCGTTCGGCAGGGGAGGCAACCCTGGAGGATCTTCTTTCCTGCGACGGCATGCTCATAGGCTCGCCGGAGTATTTCGGGTATATGGCCGGGGCGATAAAAGATTTTTTTGACCGCACCTATGAGAAAGGACATACGGACAAACGGGTATTCCGTAAGCCGTTTACCCTGTTTATCAGTGCTGGAAATGACGGTACCGGTGCGCTTACCAGTATAGAGCGGATATGCCGTGGTTATTCATTGAAGAAAGTATTTGAGCCCATAATTGTTACCGGCGACATTCAGGAGGCTGATTTGGAGCGCTGTGTGGAAGCCGGTCAAACCATTGCCGCCGGATGTGTGGCCGAAATATATTAATGCGAACGGGAACATGCTATAATGCCGTGAAAAATGGATTGTAGAAAGAGAGATGCTTATATGTCTGGAACAATCGAGAACCCGCTGACCTATGCTGCCGAAACCGTGGGAAAAGACCCCATGGCCACTTTTTTGGGCATTACCGTAGAGGAGGTACAACACGGATATGCCCGCTGTGCTTTGGTAGTCAAGCCCGAATATTGTAATGCGGTCGACAGGGCCCATGGCACAACAGTGTATGCCGTTGCTGATCAGGCCCTGGCAGTTGCAGCAAACGCAACCGGCACAATGGCCTTTGCGTTGAACGTGAATATCAATTTTGTCGCAGCAGCGGCATCCGGCGAGACCATTGTCGCAGAAGCCTCGGCGGTTTCAATGGGCCGGAAAATCAGTGTTTGGAAAATTGCCGTTACCGGAAAGAATAAAGCGGTTGTGGCTTCAGGGGAAGGGGTTGCGTATCACAAGTAATGCCGTGAAGAGGCTGCCGGAGAACGTCCATCTTCTGTGTTGCGCTCCCCCTTCGTCACTGCGATGTACAAAACAGTACACCTCGTTTCTCAGGGGTTCGCGCGCCTTGAATCTGAACATTCTTCAGCAGCCTCCCGTTTCGGTTGGAGCGACAGGCTTTTAGCCTTCGGAGGCGGCTTTTTGTAAAATGTCCCGGAACGCATCAGTGGGCTGTGCGCCGACAACAGAATATTTTTTATTGATAATAAAGGTCGGGGCACTGTTGATGCCCATGCTGTGGGCCATGGCAGTGGTCTGCTGCAGACGTGGATAGTAGGTGTCCTGCTCCAGGGCCTGCTGCAGCCCGGCAGTGTCGAGCCCCACCTCATCTGCAACACTGTAAATAACATCAAGCCGGCCGATATCCTTCAGGTCGGTAAAGTAGGCTTTAAAGACCGCTTCGTGAAATGTGTCATATTTCCCGTTGTCGCGGGCAAATTCGCTGGCTTCCAGCACCTTGCGGGAATTGGCCAAAATGGTCACATCATTAAAAATGATGTCGTACCGGGCCCCCTGCTGTTTGAGATTGCGGTACAGGTCGTCCCAGTCAATATGGGGCAGGTGTTCAGTCAGCAGCACCCCTGCCGCAGGTGTTTCCGGGTGAATTTCAAAGGACAGCCATTCTTCCTCAATATCGAATTCCCGGCTCAATTCATCGACAAGACCCTTGCCGACATAGCAAAAGGGTCATATGTAATCGGAGTAGATCTGAATCAAAATGCTCATTTTTGTATTCCTCTAAGTGTTTTTGCGATTCTTTAAGCCATTAAGAATACATGAAAACCGTTTTTCTGTCAAAACAAGGATTTTGTTATCCGAAACACGGATCTGCAAAGCAATGGTCGTGAACAAAGATGTTTTAATGACTGTGCAGCCCGCAAGAAAGGGCGTTGAAAAAACGACGAAGAGGTGTAATACTATTATCCTTCAGGCTTCCTGGTGAAAATTGTGTTTCATCCAGCCGTTTTAAGTGAATTATTTTTAAAAATGTATATTTTTTTCTCATCCTTGCCATATCTCAACAGGGTACATACATGTCGGAAAAGTTTAAGGCCCAGATAGAGCAGATTGTCTACAGCAACGAGGAAAACGGGTATACGGTTGCCCGGGCAGTGGTGCCCGGCAGCAAGGACATTGTGACCGTTGTTGGGAATCTGCTGTCGCTCAAGCCCGGTGAGACCCTTGCGATGCAGGGGGAGTGGACCACCCACCCGCGATTCGGTCGGCAATTCAAAATAGCATCCTATGAAACCATCATACCGGCAACCCTGCACGGCATCGAGAAGTATCTCGGCTCCGGCCTGATTTCAGGAATCGGGCCGGTGATGGCAAAGCGCATAGTGGATGCGTTCGGGACCGACACCCTGGATATCATTGAAAACAATGTCGACCGGCTGGCCGAAATCGAAGGAATCGGGCAGGCCCGGGTCGAGATGATCGGGCAGGCCTGGGAATCCCAGAAAGAAGTACGGGATGTCATGCTGTTTCTGCAGGCCCATGATGTCAGCACGGGGTATGCGACAAAAATATATAAGAAATACGGCAAAGCCTCTATCCAGGTGGTAAAGGAGAATCCCTATAAGCTGGCGGAGGATATCTTCGGCATCGGATTTGTTATTGCCGATCGTATCGCCGAGAAGATCGGTATAGACAAACAGTCGGCCCGGCGCATCGAGGCGGGGCTGCTGTACGTGATGCAGCAGGTGAGTGATGAGGGGCATGTCTTTTATCCCTATGAACCGCTTGTGGAAAAATGCCGCGAGGTTCTTGGTGTTGAGCGCGACCATGTTGTGCAGGCCATCAGCCGGGCGAACCTTGCAAAACAGATAGTGGTTGAAGACATCAATGAATCGGCCGAAGAGTTTATTGAGAACAACAAGGCGGTATACCTTGCACGGTTTCATTATTGTGAAACCGGCATAGCCCACCATATGCACATGCTCGTCAGCGCTCCCGCACATATTAAGAGCCGGCCGGCTGACAAAGCGATTCCATGGGTGCAGAAACAGCTCGGCATTACCCTGGCCGAAAAGCAGGTGGAAGCGGTGCGCCGTGCCATAGAGGAAAAAGTGTTTGTGCTTACCGGGGGGCCCGGCACCGGCAAAACAACCATTATCAATGCTATTTTGCAGGTCTTTGCGGACAAGCGTAACAGGGTTTTACTGGCTGCCCCCACCGGCCGGGCCGCCAAGCGCATGAGTGAGACGACCGGTCATGAAGCAATGACCATCCACCGCATGCTGAAATACAATGTCCGCAGCGGCGATTTTGAAAAGAACGAACAGAACCCGCTGGCCTGCGATCTGTTGATTATTGATGAAGTGTCGATGGTCGACACGCTGCTTATGTATCATTTGCTGCGCGCCGTTCCGCGGGAGACGACCCTTGTACTGGTGGGCGATGCCAACCAACTGCCCTCGGTGGGGGCGGGAAGCGTATTGCAGGATATTATTGCATCGGGGGCGGTGCCGGTGGTTGAATTGGACGAGATTTTCCGGCAAGCCCGCACGAGCAAGATTATTGTCAATGCGCATATGATAAACAGCGGGCTGGTTCCGGAACTCGAAAACTCCCGCGACGACCTTGAAGACTTCTATTTTATCGACCGTGAAGACCCGGAAGCGGTGCTGCGTCTTATTGTCGATCTGGTAAAGGAGCGTATCCCGAAACGCTTTGGGTTGTCCCCCATTGACGATATCCAGGTCATAACCCCCATGCACAAGGGAACCGTCGGCACGGAGAATCTTAACCGGAGCCTGCAGGAAGCGCTCAACCCCGACCGGGCGTCACTTACCCGCGGCAGCCAGCGCCTGTGCGTGTACGACAAGGTTATGCAGGTACGCAATAACTATGACCGGGAAGTTTTCAACGGCGATATCGGGCGCATTGCGGCCATTGATTCGGAGAGCAGGAAAGTGACCGTTTCGTTCGACGCCCGTCACGTTGTCTATGAATACGCCGATCTGGACGAACTGGCGCTTGCCTATGCCGTTTCGGTTCACAAGTCGCAGGGGTCTGAATTTCCGGCCGTTATTATGCCGGTTTTGACGCAGCATTACATGCTGTTACAGCGCAACCTGATCTATACGGGGATAACGCGGGGCCGGAAGCTTGTTATTCTGGTAGGAACCAGGAAAGCGCTGACGATCGGGGTCAAAAACGACAAAACCAGAAGGCGGTATGCTTTTTTGCGGCAGCGATTGCAAGATATTCTCAACAGATAGCCATTTATCCATTGACTAATTCCATAGATATTTATATGCTTGGTCCTGTGGAGTGGATACTGCATCCAGGGGGAGATGTATGTTCAGGAGAAACAGAAATGCCGACAAGAGGAGATGTGCGCGCTATCCTCTTGATTTGGAGGCACGCATGTATTCCAACGGCGATCCGGAAGGCATATCGTGCAGTATTGCCGATATCAGCCAGGAAGGCATGGCCGTCAAATTATCCTGTCTTACCGATGCGATAGTCGGACAACAGATCGTTGTCAGGATTGCCTTTGATGGTAACGACGGCGAAATCAGTTCTCTATCGGACCTGAAATGGGTTCAGCCGGTGCCGGGCGAAAAAAAGGACGGGGCTCTTTTTATCGGTATGCAGTTCAACTCCATCAATCCAAAAGTAAAACGTACCTTACTGGAACATGCCTACAACAACTGGTTCAGAACGGCGTAACCGCCCGTGTGTCGAACCGGCTTCCTTATGTGATTTCTTCCCGGACCCCATAGGTGCCGTCTTTTATAATCATGCATGATCAGTCCCCTTGTGCCGCCGCAGTAACGCCGTTTTTCCCTTCCTGTAAAGCTTTTTTGGCAGGTGTAAAAATATATGCTATATGAATACTATACCGCTTGCCGGTTCAACGTAAACGGTTGTGCGATGACTACGGTAACCTTTTTACTCCGGGAGAACACATCTATGGATAAAACTAAAGTTCTGGTGGTTGAGGATGAACTGTTTGTGAGAGAATCGTGCAGAAAAAGGCTGGAGATGTGCGGTTATGACGTTGACACCGTTGACAACGGTGATGAAGCATGCCGCAGGATCTCCCAGGATTCATATGGCGTAGTGATTACGGATTTAATGATGCCGGGAACCCTTGACGGTATGGCAGTGCTGGAAGCGGTCAAACAAAAACAGGAAACAGCCCGGGTCGTTATGATGACGGGGTTTGCCAGCGGTGATGATGCTGTTGCCGCCCTGCACAAGGGCGCCGATGCCTTTTTGTGCAAACCGTTTGAGTACGAGGAGCTGTTGTCGATCCTGGAGCGGTTCAAAAACGGCGATGAGGCAGCCAATCCGCTGGAGACGACGGTTCGGGATATTGAACAGAACATCCGGACGGTGACCGAAGCTGCGCGGCACGTTCAGCAGAAATGCGACCGGGTCGAAAAAATTCTGGAAATTTCGGGTCTGGATATGCACACCCGGATTGAAAAGGCGCTTGAGATACTCCGGTCATAATGAGCACCACCTGCCTGCAAAGGCTGCCCGACAACTGTTGTAAAAAGGGCGGATGTAACCGGGTTACTATCCGCCCTTACTTTTGTGTGTCGGTTGCAGGCTGTATCTGCACAGCGTTTTGATTTTTTTACCTCAATGGTCTCAGGGTCTAAACGTTCCTGCCATACCCCGGCAATAGCCGTTCAGTTCAACATAGGCGGTGCCGGTAACATCTCCACTGACCGAGCAGGCACCCTCCCAGTATTCCGGCCCGGCCCAGTAGCCGTGGGTGGCCCGCAACTCCTGATCGATGACCATTGGTTCCACGGTGAAACGCAGGTCGCCAATGGCCACATCCCAGCCCATGGGATATTTACAGCCGGTATGGGGGCTTTTCCAGTGGTCCTTGATGGTGACGGTGTAATCATCGGGGGTCAGGTCGCGGGTCATGTTGTTGGTGTCGGTAATTGAGCCGTAGCGCTCAATGTCTGCATATTTACCGCGGAAATCAAACAGCATGATGCGACGGCCGTCGTCAAGACGGATGGCAAACCATTGCCAGCCGTAGTCGATCGCGCGGTACAGGGCCCCGTACTGCCGGTCGAACCAGGCGGTTCCGCTGACCGTGTAGGATTTGTCGCCCTTCATAAGGGTACCGGTGGCGGTCATGTCCTCCCGGGAATAATAGTAGGTATAGCCACCGAAACGATACGGGTGTGCATTGGCCCCGTAGTGCAGTACCGCCGGTGCGTTTGACGTGATGTCAAGCTCCAGCACAAGGTCGTCCTTTATCGTGGCATAGATATAGTCCTTGCCGTAGGCAGTGTCGGGGTCCGCGTGACCTTTGGCGATAACTTCCTTCTTTTTGGTATGGAGGTTGAACCGGTTGGTGAGTTTGTCGGGCAGCTTGAAATCGATAATGTACTCCTTAAAGTCGAAGCGGTTTTCGGCAACATCGGTTACGGCTACCTGGCAGAGTTGGGAGCCCAGGTCGGGAAACGCAAAGAAACAGACTTCGAATCCGTAATGTCGGCCCTCCTCATCGTTCAGGTGGCCGGTCCAATACCACCACTGGACCTTTTCGGTGGGCAGATAGGCGTCGCTTTCCGGCAGTTTAATCGGTCCGATCAGGCCCTTGTTCGGCGGCAGCAGACAGGCGGTGAAAAACACGGTTATCAGTAGTACCGGTATCCATAGTACATGTTTGCGCATAACGATTCTCCTCCCTGTGTAAATACTGTTAGTGTTGTTTTGCCTTTTCAGTGTATTTCGATCCTCTGAAGCGCCTGTTATGAATATTTTTTGGTCAATGTATCTCGATAGGTCCACAGAAACCCGATGGCCCCCAGTCCGCACATGACCGGTGCAACAACAACCAGCGTGGGGTAATCGAGGTAGAGCCCGGTAATAAAGAGGGCAATGAGCGACCATATATAGAGATAAAACGGACCGAGTATCACAAACAGGTCGAACTTGTTATCACTTTTATATTTGAACAGGCGGAATATTACCGGGATTACACAGATACCGTAAAAGACGGCCACCAGCAGCGTCTCAGGGTATTTCTGAGGGTTGAAGTTGGTAACGGCCAGCCAGCCGATCATAATAATTACGAACAGGATAAAGGCCGGGATAAGGGCGCCGAAGGCCACCAGAAAATCGACCAGGGTGCCTTTTGTGCCGGGTTTAAACCAGTGGTACCCCAGTTGTATTGTTGTTGAAAAACAGCCCACGATAACAAACCAGCCGATAAAATTGCTCCAGGGAATGCCGTACCACAGCCGGGGCTCAATGTTCCAGACCCAGAAACCCATCTTGACCAGCGACGGATCCAGGGCAAAGTCGATGCTGATGGCCAGGAACCCGCCGATAAATGATCTGATCAGGAATTTGTTCAGCAAACCCTCCGGATGCGTATCAGGCAGAAGGTATTTCGCCGTTTGCATAACCGCCGAAATAATGATTCCCCAACTGAGGCAGATACCCAGGGGTACCGGACCCGGGAGCATGACCAGTGCATAGGGATAGTCGTAGGGGATGACAACCGGCTGGTGTGGAAAAAGGATTTTAGCGACGCACTGGGTCACCTGGGAATACTCGACCATGTACCCGAACACAATGGCCGATGCCATGGTGAATGCCAGGGCGCGTTCTTTTCTCCAGCAGTGCCACAGGCACACCAGCGTGATAAGGTAGTTGCCGACCTGAATCAAAATAAATGACAGCGGTGGGGAGGTCTGTACGGGGTCCATAAATATCCTCCATTGTAAGTTGGTTTGATGTTTCGTGAGTGTTGTTATAGCGTCACGGCATGTGCCGTGTAAACCGAACGGCATTCAGCCGCCTGGAAAGGAAGAAATGCATACGATGCCCGCGCTTCTTCCTTTATTTCAAGAGTACTATCGGTGGTTTTTATCTTTCACTTTAGAAAGCTTTCGTGGGGAATGATGCAGTTAAGTATAATTACCGGTTGCTGATAATTACATGCACGGATACCCATCCCGGTTCGATGGGATGGGTAATGTTTTGAAGTGGATAGGTATAATTACCTATTGCTTAGGCTCAAAAAATTATTTTTTGTTAGGGTGGCCGACTTTTTTTAAAGCGTCTTCAAAAACAAAGTCAGGATCGTCCTGGGGGCTGTGGCACGTGCGACAGATTTGTTCAACAACGCAACTGGAACACTGGCTGCCGAGTCCGATGATATATTCCTGCCCGCGGGCATCGGGGTTCTTGATATGTTTTTCACCGGGACCGTGGCAGGCTTCACACTGCACGCCCTCCATCCCCGGCTCCGGGTAGCCGCCGGGCATGTTAACGCCGGTATGGTAGCGATAGAGGGTGTCGTCCTTTGCGGAGGAGGCGGAAGGTGACTGGTGTGTGGCGGCATGGGTAGTGTCTTTCCAGTGGCTGTATTGCTGCCGGTGACATTCCCGGCAGGATTCAGCTCCTGTATAGTGGGCCGGATTGTCGAACAGGTTTTTCTTTTCACGAAATTTTCTGACAAAGGCCAGACGCTCATCTCGATCCATGGAAGAGAGGTCGGGTGCATTTCTATGCAGTATGCGCTTGTAGCGTTTGGAAAAAACAAAATTAATCGACTCTTTTTCCGTATGACAGGTTGCGCACACCTTTTTCCAGTCGCCCAGCTTCATTTTTCGCGGTGTGTCGGTAAAAGCGCTGCAGGATTCGTAGCCGGGACCGTGACACGATTCACACTGCACTTCGGTGAGGTGTTTTGTTTTTCTGTTTTCTATACTGTAGCCGCCCTCCCGGCCGAACCCGGTAACATGACAATTGACGCAGGCAGGGTCGTCGTCCTGTCCTTTACGGACCAGGGAGGCAAATGCATCGGCATGTCGGGTCAGGCTCCACTGAATATGTTCCTTTTCATGACAGATTATGCATGCCCGCTCACCCGAATACCCGGAAGGAGACAGCAGCGGCGGATTTTTCAGACCGGCAAGCTTGCGTAGCCGCATTATATAGAGCTGTGCTTTGTCCATGCCGAAGCCTGCTTGTATGGAGGTGATCTCGCCGGAGCGGTTTATGAAATAACTCAGGGGTATCGATCCGGTAAACGAAGGAAAGCGGGACGTTATCCTGTGTCCGGCGTCAAGCAGTACAGGAAAGGTGTACTTCTTTTTCGTAATAAATTCAGAGGTCATTTTTTTTGAACCACGGCTGACGGCGATAATTTCAAACTTCCGGTGCAGGTCTCCGCCGGTGTACAGGGTGTTTAAAAATGCAAGCTCCTTGCGGCAATGCGAGCACTTGGGGGAGAAGATGACAATGATAACCGGCTTGTCGTTGTATGCCTTACGGATGTCGACGGTGCGACCGTCAATGGTGGTTCCGCTGAAGTGAGGCACCCGGGGCAGTATGCCCAGCACGGGCATGTCTTCGGGCACATGGCCGATGCCGAGAAAGCGGGCGGCAACCGTGCGCCAGATACGGGTAAGGTCGGGCTGGGGTGGGATAAAGGCCCCCCACTTGCAGGACATGCGTTTTCCTTTTTTGTTGAAAATACACAGCCCGATGGTGCCGCGCATCCGGAGTTCCATTGACATTTTTTGGTCGTGATCAAGGAACGCCGGGAAAGCCACGTTGTTCTCGCGATTAAACTGCTCAACCGCATCAGGTTTGCTGTTTGAAACACACAGCCCGACAACGGCGAAGTTATATTCGCCCCGGATTGCATACAACTCGTTCATCAGGGCAAGCGCTTCCGGCGCCCGGGGATCATCAATCGAATAGAAAACCAGGGCTACTTTTTGGCCCTTGTAACGGTTGATATCCAGGTTCTGTTCACTGTTCAGACTGCCATAGCTTTTGGGGGCAAGTGCGAAAACGGCAAACAGTATAAGCGCGGCGGAAACTCTTTTGGGTATGTTCATGATTTGACGGGCTCCTGGCAACGGGTACGACCTTCTCTGACTCCCTGCAAGTATACTTCAGGGTGGTGTAGAGTGTCAAGCCGGGGGGGCGTATGCTGCATGCTAAAAAAAACAAACATGTTTTTCTCTGGAATTCTTCACTTCCGTTTTATGCGACTGTTGCGGCAGTGTCGCTCATAAAGCAGCATGCGCAATTCCGTGCGGTGCCCGAGGTGTAATAATCATGGGTTCTTCATCAATGTGCTTTGGGATTGCTGCACGCGTAGTGTATATGCCGTCAGATGAAGCAGTTAAGGAAACTGAAAATATATGATGTTATTTTAATTGGTTACGACTGTTGGTGGTGCTTGTCGACAGCTTGATTTAAGGGGAAACCGTAAAAAAGCCGTAGCATACATGTGCTCTCGGAAAGCGGGAGCATTATCTGTTTTTGTTTGATTTCTTATTGGGGCGTCAGTATACTAGTAAGTATGATTCGACTTCTTACAAGAATCCGCAGGAAAAATTCCCTGCTGAAAAGTGTTTTGAAGTGTATTCATCATAGTCTCTTCATCTGTGCATTCGTCTATCTCACCATGTGTCCGGTGGTGCATGAAATCGGCAATGGATTTCTGGACCATGCGGTTATTACGTATCGCGTTAATCTGTATAAGATAATCAGCAAAGACACCA
Source organism: Thermodesulfobacteriota bacterium (assembly GCA_028282925.1). GTDB lineage: Bacteria > Desulfobacterota > WTBG01 > CAIYCZ01 > CAIRTM01 > JANQGV01. The sequence goes on along the minus strand of JANQGV010000158.1, from coordinate 31,909 downwards.
AAAACATCAGCCGCTCAGGGCACCATGTAGATCAATTGTTCAGCATGCCCGGAGCTCTGATGCATACGAAAATATCTCACCTCGTTTCATACCAGTATCCGCCGGTGCTGTGTGCCAACAGGGCCGGTATTGCAACAACCCGCCTTATCCTATGAGCACCTCAAAGATAGAATAACCTTGCCTATCTGGTTGAAAAACAGCACTCCTCAATAAGTGGAATTTCAACGGTACTCTTCTGTGCGGATTTCACGGCTGTTTGGTTTTGAACCGGAAGATAAGGAGTGCGTGCATTGTTCTCAAATGAACAAGCCGTCAGGCCGTTCATAAAGGAGGGAGCCATGGGAACGTATACATCGAAAAAACTATTATGTACTATCGCTGCACTGCCGGTGTTCTTACTCGTATGTCCGTTTACGGTATCAGCAGAACGGGTTAATGCCGTCGCTGAGGATCAGACAACCCTTATCATCTATTATTCCCGTACCGGTACCTGCCGTATAGTAAGTGATATGCTTAAGCAAAGCCTGGATGCCGATGTGCTGGAGGTCTTTGACCAAAAAGACCGTTCGGGCAGATGGGGTTATTTTACCGCCGGTCTCGACTCGATGCTGAATCGCTATACGGATATTGAGCCGAGCCGGCCTGATCTTGACTCTTATAAAACCTTTATCATTGTTTCACCGGTCTGGAATTGGAAATTGAGTGTTCCTATCCGCACCCTGATGCATGGGAACCGATTTGACGGAAGGGATCTGATATTTTTTACTACCGGTAATAATGAAGTAATGAAATATGAAAAGTACGACGATAACGCCCCTTTTCTTAAACGGTATCTGCGCGACTACCTGAGAAAAAAATGTGAAGCAACAAAACTGTTCGTGCAGACGACCGGGGGCAGTATTGCAGGATACTATCATGTGGCAACCAAAAACCGGACTCTACAGGACATTGAACTGGATATTCAAAAGCATGCGGCAGCCATCAAACAGAGGTTAGACACCCGCTTGCCGGTTTCCATGGCGAAACATCGAGAGGACGCCGGTCAATAAGTACCTTTTAATCAATGCTTGGCAACAAGAGAAAGGACGGGAATATGTTTCGTACAAATATAGATATAGCCAACGCCGATTACGACGCTGCTTTGTCACGCATACCTGAACTGATAGGCAAGCACCCCGGTGTTATTGCACCGGTAACCATCTGGAAGCCAAACCCTTTGCACCTGGTAACACCGCTGAGCGGTTCACGGGTATCGGGCGTGATGGATGTCGAACTGGTAATACGGGAAGACAATGACGAACTGGAAAAAAATATTAAAAAAATCGTTATCACCATTGACGGTAAAATATTTGAATTCGACCGGACACCCTGTGTGCTGTCTTTTGACACATCTCATATTCATCATCGACTTCTTACCATAAAGGCCGAAGCCATCGGTACGGGGGAAGAGGGTGAAGAAGGGGTGCTGGCTTCCTGGTATGTTAATGTCATGGCTGAAAACGGAGACTTTGACGCGACAAAGCCGCTTGTCTTGTATGCCGGAGTGTTTGAGCCGAAGATCGAGAACCGGCGCGGCACATGGACCCCTGAAATGTTTCAAGCTGCTTTTGTTTTTGCCAAGAATATCATGACACATTTGATGCACTACGGTTACGTACCCGATTTTTTGATGGAGGTCGACCAGTATGCGGTGCTGATAGATCCGGATCAGCTTGACAAAGGGCTGGAGGAATACCGGCCCAAAAAATTTGTAGATGTGCTGGGGAGAGAGACCGGTCCGGGCTGCGACGGCAAGACTTACAGCGAATTTATTAAGGGGGCGCAGTGGATGGAACCCACTAAAACGAAGCTGGGCACGGTATTACGGGGGTATCATTTTCCCGAAATGGGTCTGCCGAACGGAATCCCTAATATTTTTGAGGTGTTCGCCGCGCATGTTATCGGTAACTACTGGAAGTTTGATTCTCTGGGCGGAATGCGTGCCTGGGACCAGACCCAAATGCTGTTCAAGGATGTTATGCAGGACCTTGGGCGGCAAGGCCCGAGCCTGCCCTGGAATGTCCATTCCCTCCTGATCGGAGAAAAACCGGAATACTTGAAAGAAATGCTTAAGAAACACGTAGAGGATGATGGGATAACCGGCATAGTGCTCTATGATTTTCTCACCGACCTGTCGGACTTTGAAGATACAAAGGGTATCTGGGAGGATGTTCAGGAGGCAATCGACGCGCTTGAAAATGAAACCGGGGTACGGCTGCCCCTGACCGCCGTGCATACCACGGATGGGGATCTGATGGGCGACCACCCCGACTTTGCCGAATCGGTTTTTGCGCTTACCGAGAACGAAATACGCACCTGCGATATTCCTGATGATGCCAAGGTGGGTATTATCCTTGGAGAGCACGGGTTTCCGCCGGGCAATGGTGAAGACGATATTATTGATTTTAATATGGAACGGGTTCGAGGGCTCATTCACAGCACCTATGACAGCCGCCTCTCAAAACTCAGGCCGGGCGTAACGGAATACCGGCTGGGTATGAATGAGTTTAATAATCATCCCGACTCCTGGCAGCTTTCGTCGATGGAATGCATGATCGATTTCCTGCACCGCGGCTTTGATGTTATTATCTTTCAGCCCTATTATTTTACCTATGAGACCATAGATCTTTTTGAGCATTTGCGGCACTGGGCGTTTGAGGTCGACGGGATCGATTATGAAAAAGAATTTCATGGGGGGCATTGTATCGAGCAAAATTACAGAAGCGACTTTGATTTCAGAGGGACGCGGATTATCATAACCGGATCTCTCCTGGGCCGGTATGAAAAAGACGGTACCCTTGAACTGGTGCAGAAAGCCTACGGACATCTTAAAAAGTGCATGGCGGAAACGATTACAAAAAAAATATCATCATTAACGTGAGATTCTGCTCAAAGGAAAGGGGAAGGTGCTCTGATTACAGTAGATGTCGAGATCTGTTTTGTGTGCGGCGGGTGCATTGATTTATGCCCGGCGGCAGCGTAGAGACATTTTTTTAATGTCTGAGGGCGGTCTGGAGCGGGCCGCCCTTTTTTGTCATTCGGGCGCGGTATGCCCGGCGGTAAAGTTCTTTTTCAGATCGGCATAGGCGTGTTTGTTGAAAGCACATTCTTTAATGCAGAGTGAACAGCCATGGTTCTTGCTGAAATAGGAGAAGCATTTTGCAGAATCGATATGGCTGATAATGCCGGGCACATTGGAGACGGCTTTTTCGCAAATAGCCCGTGGGGGACAGGTCCGGATACAGCGCCCGCATTTTCGGCAGAAGTCGGCAATCCAGGTATGCTCCTGTGCCGAGGTGGGAAGGTTTGTTATGCTGCAGTAGATGGCCGCCAGGCGCTGGCGAGGGCCGAACCGGGGCGTAATGAGCATGCCGTGCCGTCCGTGCAGGCCCATGCCGCTTATCTCCGCCATGAGCGGGTAGAGAGCCTGTCCTCCAAGGGGATGTCCGGCCTGGGCGGCAAAGCCTTTGCTCCTGAGAAAATCCACCAGGCTGTTTACGGCCTGCCCCAGGCGGTAGTAGGTGTCCATGGTCATTCGGAGGGTTTCGTCGCTGGGAGCGGCATTGATTTTATCCCTGTCCATTTCCATGGCCAGCATAATGACATTGTTGAAAAAAATTGCTTTGCCTTTGAAAAGCGCTTCCCGGGGCAGGCGGGTATAGCCCAGCGTGCCGACACCCAGGGCGCGGGCATAGCCTTCAAATTCCTGTAAACAAGCGTCGTCGATGGCTGTTTGAGGTTCAACGGGGTTTTGGTCGAGGGAGTCCAGGGCCAGCAGGATGTCCTTGCCTATGCGGCGCATGGTCGGAAACATTCGCACCATGCGTTTCAGACGTTCCATGCCGGAACTCTGCCGATGAGAACCGCCGGAGAAGCTGAACTGGATCGGGGCGGAATCAAGGGGCCGGATGCAGTCGTCACGAGCAAATACGCTTTTCTCCCGCTCGCCCAGGGCGGCCAAGGGCATAATCCACTGCATGATTTTCCTGGTTGCGGTATTCATAGCGCAGATCCCACAAAAGTGTTGGTTCGCAGGTGCTATCGTATTGTATATTGAATGATAATTCAAGCTTTTAAGTCAACGAGGGGAGAAAGGCGGCCGTATGTTGTCTGCCCCCGGATTAAAAAAGCCGCCTGAAAAAATCAGGCGGCCCGGAATAACCAGAGGAATGCTTACGGCTGGTCCGCGGAAATGGGGCGGGTTCCGTCGAAGCTCCATTCGTACAGGCTTCCGTCGTAGTTGCGCATGGCCGGATAGCCCATGAGATAGGCGTGGAAAAAACCGATTGTTGAGCGCCAGCCGGTACCGCAATAAAATATGGGCTCAACTGCGGACGTGATGTCAAGGTCTTCCCAATGCGCAGCTACTTCGGTGTAGCAGCGCATGGTATCGTCATCCATATCAACCAGAACGGTCCAGTTGTCGTTCCAGATAGCGCCGGGGATATGTCCGGTTTCAAGAAAAAACGGGTAAAGGTCCTGCTTGGTACCGGTGTATTCATCCAGGCCGCGTACGTCCACCAGTACGCTGTCCGTATTGGTGCCTTCGGAGATGTCTTCAACATAGGCGGTGGACGCCAGAAGCTCGGGTCGCGTCGGCACGTCGCCGAATGCGGCTGCGGGAGCCGGTTCGGCGGGTTCGTCAACGATGGTGCCGCCGTTTCCGGTCCAGGCGGTAAACCCGCCGTTGAGAATCCGCACGTCCTTAACACCGGCATACATCAGCGACCAGGCAACCCGGCAGGATGTCATGGGGATAATACGTCCATTGCCGTATACAATGACCAGTGTATCACTGGTGATGCCGAGATCGGCCAGGGCCGCCTGCAGTTCATCGCCGGGCAGCAGGTTGCCGTCGTCCGGGGTGGAATAGCTGGGATAGTATATGGCAGAGTTGTTTTTTGATTCCATGTAGCAGGGATGGATACTGACGGCGCCGGGAATGAAGCCGGTGCCGTTGTCTTTATCATAGCTGCATTCAAGTATGACATAGTCGTTGCCGTCATAGGTCGCGGGGCTGTTGCCGTCAATCAGATCCTGCACCCATCCGGCGGTAACCAGGGTCTGATAATTGGTAAGGGAATCCATGGCAAGAGAGGAGTCGGCACCCCATTCCCTGATGGAGCCGTCGTAGTTTGATGCGGCAGGGTATCCCAGGACACGCAGGCAGAAATAGACAAAAGCGCTGCGGATTCCTGCGGTGCAGTAGGACGTTACCTCCTTGTCGGGGGTAATGTTATACGATTCGAACAGCGCTTTCAGATCGGCAAGCTCAAGTATTGTTTTATCGCTTTGAAAAAAGCGGGCATAGGGAATCTGCACGGCGCCGGGGATGTGGCCGCCGCGGGGTTCACTGTGGAAGGTCCATCCGTTATATTCGGCATCGGTGCGTGAGTCGATAATTATGAAATCATCATTATCCATTTTAGCGGCAAGGGTGTCCTTATCCATGACAATGCTGCTGTTTTCCGTTGCGGTAAAAGTTGCCGCCGGCAGGGTGTTGGAGCTGGTTTCGGTCTGCCGCCCATCGGCAGACCATTTGTCCCAGCCGCCGTTGAGTACGTGGACATTGGGGCAGCCCAGGTACTCAAGCATCCAGAATACACGGCCCGATGCTCCCCAGGACGCTGTTGTATCATCATAGATAACATAGGTGGCGGTGCGTGTCAGGCCGGCGGCGCCGAGTTTGGCCTCCAGTTCTGATATGGATAATAGGTTTTTCGCGTCATCAACGTGATCGGGCCACTTGAGGTTGACGGCGCCGGGAATATGTCCGGACTCGTAGCCGGATGTCCGGGCATCGATAATAATAAGATTGTCAAGGCCGAGTTGATGCTCCAGATCACTGCCGGAAATCAACAGCCCGTTGAACGGATCCGGCACTGTGCAGCCCTGCAGTATGAGCACAAGGGCAAAGACGAGTAAGCTTGATGCATGCTTCTTCATAGCAGGTTTCTCCTTCATTGTATTTTTTACAGCGTTTTTTTAATCGGTTTAGTGCCTGCTGATAGAGCAATAATCACCTCCCTTCCGTGTATCGGCAGTACACATTGATTGTTGGGTATAAAGCGATAGATTAAATAGGTTTTTCCTATCGGGCAAATTGATAATGCAAATAGGGGGATGGTTACTGTATAGGGAAAAACAACTCTGCGGGAATGTGTGACAAAATCGACTTGCATATCGTCGACGCCGGCTTCTTGACGAAATCCTTCACTGTGTTATTATTAAAGTTTCGTTAGAAGCAGGGTTTCGACCGTTCAGCGGTTACCATACATGAGAAAAGGAGTCAGCACCCATGGCAACAAACAATGATACCGATCCCACAAAGCAGCCGGTGGAACATACCGATTTGATAGCGTTTTTTTATGATGTGTTTAAGGAGTATTTTATTACACATGCAGGTGAGGCGCGCCAGACGCTTGAGAAGGAATACCCGGGAATGCTGAGCGATATTATCAGCAATATTCATAATCTGAGCGTATATGCCGCCAATACGGCGTGTGCCGACGGAATCGACTTTCACAAACTGTCGGAAATGGAACAGACCATGTTTCTCAAGCAGTTTCTGGAGAAAATAGAAGTGTTTGCCGGCAGCGTCAGGGACGCTTTTGAAAATATTACCCCGGAGCAGGAGGAGAAGCTTAGGCAGGCGTACAGCCGTAAGCGCAAAAGTGACAACTGAGCCTGCCTGATTCGTTTCAGGGTAAAATTTTTAAAACCCCTGCTTTCATTTGCGCGTTCCGGGTAGAATGTATTTATAAGACGCTACGCGCCTTCCACCCCTTTTCTTTGTTCGCCCCAAAGAAAAGGGGGAAAAGAAAGGGCGCCCTGCAACTTGTCCCGCCCTTGGCGGGATACCCTCGCGGCACAATTTCAGTCGGCGGGTCAACAAACTCGCCCCTGAAGAACGGGGCTCAAACATGTCGACCCTTTTTCCTCCTGAAATCGTTGCACTCAGCTGCGTTGCAATGGGATTAAGAAAGCCCGTAACTAATCAAACGGTAAATACTTTTAATAATAAATGCTGCATATAATTCTGTAATGATTATTAGGCCTTCATAAAACCCCGCCTTTCAGGCGTGAGTCGTTATTGGCAAGAGGCTCATCCCCCGGTTGTTGCGGATTGCGCGCCCCTTGCCATGTCTGTCAGGAATAGGGTGTAATTTTAAAGCAGCACTCCGGGTCGCCGGAGGGCATATGTTTCATGCGTTCCCATTTTCCTACCTTGTATTTTTCTCCCATACGGCAATCCATATCGCAAATGATATCGCAGGGATCGGGCAGTTTGTATTTGCGGGTTGCGTCGAGGTGGGGGCACCTTCCCAGATGTTCATAGCATACGGTGTTACCGTTTTCTTCAAGCTTTTCAATTGCTATTTCCCAGCCGAAGGTCGGAAAGACTTCAATTTCGGCCATCATGATGTCCACGATACTTTTATCCTTGAACTGCGCTGCCCGTTTTTTGAAATTGGTTTCAAATATTTCGTCGTATACCTGCCGGCCCTTTTCTTCGCCATAGGTCTCTTTCAGGGCCTGATACAACAGGGGAAGCTTTAAGGCTACGGCCTCAATCAGCATGCTTTTCTGTTTTTCTGCATCAATTCCTTGTCCGGTAACTTTTGTCATGGTTCTATTCTCCTTAAAGGTGAATGGTTATGCATCTGTTTCTGTATGGTCTGAGGTATTTCGGTGTATCGCCGTTGTTTCTTACAGCCCGGAGTACATCATGCGTTCAGTATAGGAAAAAGTTTTTTTGATGTAAACAGTAGAAAAGCACCGATGGTTTCCGCCTGTAATTTTTTACTGCAGGCATCTGAATTATTACCACAATAAAGTACTCATCTTTAGTATATTTAGTGCCGATTAATAATCAGGATGTGAATGATTTTGAAGGAATTTCCAGACGTTATTTTTGGTGTTGATTATGAAAAAAAATGTATTTTGTTGTATGCTCTGTATATTGCTTTGTTTTTCGGCCTGCTCGCTGTTCGATGAATGCAAGAAGCATGATAAGCACTTTAAAAAAATGCTGGCCGATAACAATACCTCCTTTGACCGGGCAGTGTTGAGAGACTGCCAAAACGTCCTCAAACAGTGTCCTGATCTTGTGTCCGCCCATGAGTTGCTGGGTATGATGCTGCTTGACGCAGGGCGCTACGTTGAGGCAATCGGCAGTTTTGAGGCGGCAAGCAGCCGTGCCCCGGACAATGCCGTGCTCAGGGAAAAAACGGCCCTGGCATGTAAAGGCGCTGCCGAAGCCGCCGCTACGCAAAAAGCTTTTAACGTCGCATTGGAATATTACGCGCAGGCGCAATCTCTGGGGATGGAAGAAAAGGAGGTCACAGCCCGCATTGCAGCAACCTATGCCCGGTGGGGCAGCACGCTCATTGAGGCGAAAAAGTACAAAGAGGCTATAGATCACTACATTAAGGCCTATGAGCTGTATCCGGAAAGCAGCGAATTCCGGGAAAACATCATCGACATCAATGCGTACTCAATTTTTACCCTCAAGAGATGGCTCTATCCCAAGAGCTACGGCATGGTAGTCCAGCAACCTTTTGACTTCTCAAAAGCTACGCTGCTTGATTATTCAAAGCTGGACAGGGCCGTGAGGCTTATCCTCTGCAAGGCACTGCTTGAGAAAGCGGCAAAGAATCTTGAGGAGAAGCAGATCAAAATCAGCACACCGGAAGAGCTGGAAAAACATCTGTCGAAACGAGCACAGATTGTACCGTTTTCACCTTTCAGAAAAATGATGGCCGAGTATGTGCGTAGGATGGCCCGTGGAGAACTCTAGACCCAAAACAAACGACTGCGGCTGCCGAAATGCCCGCATCTACCGCCTGTACTCCCTCCAGCCTCATCGACGTACAGCAAGTACGACTCTTCGGCTTCCAGTCCGTGCAGCCGCTGTCTACGGACATTTTGCCACCCTCGCGACGAATCTTCGTTTGATTTGGGTCTAGAAGGCTGTCCGGCAAATCGCCGCAAGTACGTTTTTGTTTTTGCTCACCGGGGTTTTCGGATACCAAGCGCAATACCGGCCAGTATCAACGTCAGGCTGCCGGCACCCAGCAGGAGCACTACACCCCTTGACGACTCGTCTGCCGAGGGCAGGGCAATTCCGCAGAGTATGAGAAGTGCAAAGCCGCTCAGCATGAGCAGTGATGGAAGTCTGCGCTTCTTTCTTTCTCCGAATTTTTTCATAGATCTTTTTGATCGGTGTTTTCTGCTTCGGTGATATCGATTGCAAGAATCCGGTCACCCCGGGCGACAACGCTGGCCTTGCCCGTTGCATTGTCGGAGCCGGGATTTTCAGGCTGTTCAGTGCATGCCGTACCCCAGGTGATCAACGTCAGAAGTGCTGCAGAAAGCAAAAACCGTTTGTTGTTTTTTATTGAGGATCGTGTGTTTTTTTATCTGTATATACCGGTAGCATCAATCCGCCGCACGTGGCCCCCTCTTTTTAATACACCGTGTTGCAACAAAGAGGGGAGGGTGATGCGTTGATGTTACTCTGTATTGTTCCGGCCTCCTTCGCAGGTTTCTTCAAGATAGGTTACGATATCATCGGTGGGCATAATAACAACAGGAATTTTGAACATGGCTGTGACGGTTCGGCCGCCGACAGCAGGGTCAGGTGGTGCCATCCAGGTGATGCTTCCATCAAGAGTTCCCTCAAGCTCTACGGAAAGAGGCCAGTCCATGATGCCGTCGCGTTCAGTGACGGTGCACTTTGAAAACGTGACCTTGCCCCCGGCGCTTGATCCGCCGTGAACAATGTCGTCAACCATTCTACTGAACGTTATGTGGGCCACGCCGGGAGCATTGGGGTCACCGTACATACTGCTGATACTGTATTCGTTAATGATTTTGTGTTCCTCATAGATATGCAGGGTAAACGTGACGATTTCATCGGAGGCTGTAATGCCGAATCCCATGGCATTCAAAAAACCGCTGACAGTATCGTTGTCGGGTGGAAAGGTAAAGGTTCCTTCATTTGAAACGTCGATAATAGTGCCGCCGCAGATACGGTGCTCCACAATACCGGGTACGTCCCACTGTCCGGGATTTTCGTCGGCATCTATAACATCGAGAACCTCCTGGGGAGCGTTTATTTCAATGAGTAACTGCTCAATGGGCAGGGGCAGGATCAGGCGGCGGCTGCCAACTTTTGATGAGGCTGGATAACAGAAGTCCATGATATAGCCCTTGATTTCATCCGGCTTCAGACTAGGGCTGATGGATTTCAAAATGGCGGCCAGGGCCGTTACCTGGGGAGCGGCAAAGGAGTTGCCGGTAGATTGCTTGATCTGGCCGGGAAGGAACGGGTTTGCCACGGGAACGTGCTGGGCCGGGGCCGCGATGTCGATAAGAGGCCCCTGGGCACTGCCCGATGTAGCGCTTTCGTACCAGGGCTGGTCCGGATCGCAGAATGAGGTGCCGCCCACGGTAATCAGGTTGGGCAGAAGCATGCCGGCCGGACAGTCGTTTTTCCGCGTCAGGGTGAAGGGTTTGTTTGATGCGGCCACAACAAAAAGAGTGTTGGGGCATTGTTCAATAACGGGTTTGTACATGCCCTGGATCAGGTTGATATCGTAGGCGTCGAATATCTCGCCATAGCTGAGGCTCATGTTCACGATATCGGCCCCGGCGAAGTGTGAGGCCATGAACATGAACATAAGGATTTCGCTGGTGGTTGTTGAGGGCTGCCCGCCGACCACCAGTTCGAGCTTGCTGCCCAGAACGCGCGAAGCAATGCCGTTGATAACACCGTCGCCGTTGTCGGCGGCAATAATGGAGGCAACTTCGGTCCCGTGACCTCTGGTGTCAACGGGCGTGGAAAAGGGATCGTTCATGTTGAAGTACTTGATGTCGTCAAACTGGCCCACGTGCACGTTGAACCCGGAGTCGATAATGCCGACCCTGACGGTGCTGAGATTCATGTTTTCTTTTACTTTTCCCATGATGGGAACGATCGAGGAGTAATGGATGTCGAGATGGGGGCATTTCTGAGTAGTCAGGTCGAGCTGTTCATTGTCATCGTCATGGCGGCAGTATTCGGCCGAAGAGCCCACATCCTGGAAGTCGGGGATGAGATTGTAGGCGGCATAGGTTACTCCCTCATACTGTTGAGCCTGCGTAATACGTGAGTCGAGTTCTGTTTTGCTTGAAGTGGAAACCTCCAACTGGTAGATACCGACATCCGGGATTTGCCCGACGATGGAGCCCGAAAGACTGCGGGCCAGGGATCTGGCATCGCTTTCCGTGGAGGCATTATCCATTTTAACCAGTATCTGGTCAACGGGAAAACTGTACAGGGTTTCATTGTCTTCCTTAACGGAAACGATTTTTTCGGGATCGGCCGGTTTGGTAAATATGGTCGGTGGCGGGGTGGTTTCCCAGCCGATGCCGCCGGGAAAGAGCGTATCGCATCCCGGAAACAGGAGAGAAAATAAAAAGGTTATCAGAATAACCATGCACATTGACAGTTTCATGGTGCCCTCCACATTGTAAGGTGTTGAAAGATACGGCTGGTTTCCCGTCCCTCGTTTGAGCCTCCTTTTTTCAGCGATGAGCCACTGTTCGCGCTGTGTTCACGAGCCTGGTGTATTGAACGCGTGTGTGAAATGAGGTTGTGTGTTGAAAACATATACCCTGACCGTATTACGGGTCAAGTACTATCTATTTGGTCCTGAGCCGGTTCAGAAGACAGGGAATGATGCAGTGGCCGGTGGTGTAAAACAACCGGGGCGGCACATTCAGCGCACACCCCGGTATGCCTGGTATTAGTCGCCGTAGACGGTTGTGGTATAGCGGCCGATGATTCCCAGTATGTTTTCCACATGCCAGTCGACATACTTGATTTTTTTAATGCCGCCGTTCTGAGCGGCCGTTTTGATGCTGCAGTCGCCGGTGGCAAGCAGTCCCAGAATCGACTGGGCTTCGGCTTTGCCGACCTTGGAGTATTTGACCGGGCCCGATGCTGCTGCCATGGGACCATCTACCTTGGTATAAATGACGCCCATGGGCATATATGAGGCGCACCCGCCGATAATAAATCCCAGTAATGCGATAGCGATAATAACTTTTTTCATGTGAGAAATCCTTTCCGTGTATTGTGAGGTTATCTATTTTGGACAATGACACTCCTATAGTTTCAATAAACTATAATGCAGTACAACGGGGCTACCGGTCAAGTGAAAATATGGTTAATATTTACCCAGAGCGTTCGATGTGGGTCGGCCGGGGGTTCGATTCAGTCGAACATGTCCGACAGACTCCTAGGCTTTGAATTTTTGCGTTTCCGGCTCTTTCTTGTCGGTATCAACGAACGGTTCCACCGTTACTCGTTCATCGGCAGCCTTGAATAAACGAATCGGACCTTTTCTCGTGGCGGTAATTTCCCGCCGGTCGGGTTCTATTTTTACGATAGTGCCCGGGAACAAGGTATGCTGCACGATGGCTTCCGGTACGGATTCTTTTTTTGAGGCGGCGATCAACTCGGTTTTACAGTCAGACAGGGTTTTGATATCATCGACCAGGGTGTCCAGGTAGGAAATAGTGTCGGCCAGCTTACTCTGCTTTTCCGGCTTCATCGAGGAAAGAACCTCATCGTTGTCGAGGAGCGGGGTCAGCATTTTGGCTATTTTTTCATGTTCACGGCTTTTATCGCTGATGCTGGAATCTATGGCGGAACACTGGTCGTTCAGGTTGTAATCCTCGCCGGGAATGAGGACGGTTTTGATTCCGGCCTGGGACCCGGCGTCATAGGTTTCGATGCCCTTTTTGGCGGTAATCACGCCGCCGCATATCTTGCCGTTCTGGACGGTAACCCTGCCGAGGCTCATGATTATGGAATTGATGATCTCGTTTTTAACGGTAACATCGCCTGTGGCTTTGATATAGGCTTCATCAATGTATTTGGCGGTAATGTCCCGGCCGGACAGGAGTCTTGATTTGCCGTTGCCGTTGCACCCCCCGGCAATAGTGATGTCCAGGCCGGCCTCGATGTTGCTGGCCCCTACAAAGCCGTGGATGGTGATCGACTTTGAGGCTTTCACGGTATAGCCGTCTTCCACACTGCCGTGTACTTCCACCTCGCCGTCAAAATCAACATTGCCCACCGACATGTCCAGGTTGCCGTATACGCTGAATATTTCGCTGACGCAAATGGTCTCGCGGTCAAGGACGGGGCGTCCGCTTTCAGCGGCGAAAAAACGCATGCCGTCTTCGGAAACATAGACATTTTTTCCAGGCCGCAGAGCAACTTTTTTTATCGGCTGCACCGGGATGATTTTCCCCAGGACATCTTTGCCCGGCGCGGGATCGACATGGGGAACAAGGAGGGCCAGTTCGCTGTCCTTTTCAACAGACTGCACCATGTGAGTTTCCCGCAGATCAATGCTGCCGTCTTCTTTTTCTAAAAAACGAGGCCTGGTTTTCGTGGGGAAGTAGAAAAGAATTTCACCGTCGCGGCCATGCTCGGGCGGTGTTCCACGGGCCACAACAAAATCTTTAATAGGTGTCCGCTTTTTCTCATAGGTTGCAACGATATAGTCAATGGCTTTGTTGTCTATGCCGTGAGTAATTTTCAAATCCGCAAGTTCGGCCAGTATGTGCCGGGCCGTTAAAGCATGTTTTTCGGCATATGAGATGCAGACCTCCATAGTGTCGGAACTGATGGTTGCGGTAATGGCCTTGTGTACGGCCAGGAACTGCTTTTCAAAAAGAGCTTTTCCATATACCTTGCTGTAAAATTCATTACCGGCCTGTCTGATATTGAGACCTGGATCGATTTCGGGCGTTTCTCCCGGGGCCGGCTCGATGGTGTCGCCGTAAATAGTACGTCCCGCTTTGCCCGCTATGGGTTTTATCCGGCGCAGCAGAAGGGTGTCCTTTTCTACATACGGCTTCTCTTTGCTGAAAAGCACTTCCACTCTACCGTCTGTGTCGGCTACCGGGCGGACGCCTTCGGTTATGAGTATGGGGCCCGCAGAGTCACCGGCAGCGGAAAGGCCCTCGAGAGCGCCGGTCAGGGACGACGTATTTATGTCGGTTTTGATATCAATGCCGAGAATAATCGCGCAGATTTCTTCGACCTCGTAGACCTCTGTATCAGATACGCGGGTAATCAGGATGTAGGCGGCGCACCTGTCTGCTGTTTCGGCAATAATAATGCGGCCTTTCGGCTCTTCATTGTCGAAGATTACACGGGTTCCGGCCGGAAAGGACGGTGCATTACCGGGAAGCGACCCCACCTCTTGCCCAGCGTGATTTTCAGCGGCTTCGGTTTGCACGGAGGTATCGCTATTTTGATTGTTTTTGTCAGTTAACGACATAGTTCAATGATCATCTTATGCCAGAAAAACGGGATGTTATACTAACGGTCTATAAAAAATATAAATGGTGGCGGCAGGGGCGTCAAGACTAAATAATCTAGGTATTATTACTCAGCAGTGCGGGAAATAAATTGGAGGTGTCCGGTATTCTCGACAACACGATTAGTCCAGGGGGACCGTTTTGCGTACAGGAAATCCGAGCTTTCTTTTGTCCTCCCAGGCGCTTTCTTTGTCAAGTTGCTGGATGGCGGCTATTTTCTGGACAAGCGCGGGGTGGGTTATGCCCAGTTTGGGTAGAAACTGCTGGAAAAAGCGACCCATATAGTCTCGGGCGGCGTGGGGCTCCAGGGATCCGGAAATGGAATCCGGCAAGGCAGCAAACAGGGTATCGAGTTCGCTGCCGTTGAGCAGTTCAAACATATTGGCTCCGGGAATCATCATGTGATTCACATAGCTTTTCTGCCACCACGTGCGGTACGGTACAAAAACGGCGTCGCCGGTTAGACCGTTCTGCAAAGCGGTGTGGATTGCCTCAACTGCATGATATCCGCACAGGGCTGCATGGGTGTTGCTGGTCTGACCCATCCAGGCCGCATCACCGATGACAAAGGTGGATCCTCTGCAGGGGTCGGTGAGGGGGCTGAACAAGTTCAGGATGCAGGCGAGTTTATGACGCACTGCAAAACTGCCGGTAAAAAAACGCGAAAGATAGGACGATGATTGTATCCTGCTGAAAAGAGCGTCAAAGTCGGTTGCGGGATTGAAATCTCCAAGAACGACATTGTACTGGCCGTCGTACACACGGGGACAGAAGCAGATCATGGCCGGGCCGCCGGCCCCTTCAAGCAGATGCATGTGGCAGGGCTCAGGGGGTTCGAAGCCTTCTATATGCCAGCAGGCGGTCATCATGGTACCGTAAAAGGTTCTGTCCCGGTTGAGATCGATGCTGCGGGCGCAGAGTGAATTATGCCCGTCGGAGGCGATCAGGAAGCGGCCGGAAAAGGATTGCCGGTCGGTGTGCACAGTGACTGCGTCAGGTTCGTTTTCAACGGAGAGAACGGTATGGCCGGGAAAGAAATCAACACCTGCGGTACAAACGGCTGCCAAATTCTCTTCAAGCATCATGGCCTTGTCGACAACAATATGAACGGGCTTGCCGTCGAAGCGTACAATACGCATCGGCTTGCCGGCGGGAGACAAGTTTATGAATGCCGGGGCATACCGGACCGGACCGCTATACTGCAGGGAGAAGTCGGCAGATCGAAAACGGATCCGTCTCTGCTCCCTGTCGATATCAACGGCATCACCGCCGTATTCTTCCTCGTAGAGAATGCCTTCAGAACAGGAGCGCGTAAGGGGGGACAGGATTGAACGGCGTTCTATCAGCGCGGTTTTAAGGCCGCGCGTTGCGGCCTGCAAGCAGGCACCGAGCCCGCCGGGTCCGGCGCCGACTATGATGAGGTCAAACTGTTTCATTGTACACGGTCATTTTGATTGCGCCATATACGCGTCACGGGCGGCGAAGTACCGGGTGCCCAGTTCACGTATGCGTTCCCGTATGGGCAGTTGATACGGGCAACGCTCTTCGCATTTACCACAGTCGACACAGTCCTCTATTTTGTTCATAAACGAGTCCCATTCGCCGGTGAAGATACGCTCGGGGTCAAAGCGTTTAAGGGCAACCTGGGTATACATAATGGCTGATATCATGATTTTTTGGGGGCAGGGCTGGCAGTAGTTGCACATGCGGCAAAATCCGGTTCCCAACTCATCGCGGATGCGGTCCATCTCCTTTTCTTCTTCCGGTGTGATCGGGTCGGTGGCCTGCACAATATCGAGTATTTCTTTCATTTCACCCCGGCGGGCAATGCCGATCAGGGTCAGCACGTCCGGGAACCGTCGAAGGTACTTGAAAGACAGCGCCGGGTTTTCCAGCATGCCCCCGGCCATAGGCTTCATGATGATTACACCCACATCACGATCTTTCGCCAGGGGCAACAGTTCATCGGCCGCTTCGGTGTTGACAAAGTTGAGCGCCACCATAACGGTTTCGAAATGACCGGTCAGTATGGCCTCTTTTGCCACCGAGAGACGGTGTGATGTTATGCCGATGTGACGTATGCGGCCTTTATCGCGGGCTGTGCGCACAACATCCAGCGGGCCGCCCGGGGCAAGCACCGCCTGTAAGTCTTCGGATGTGCTCACATTGTGAAACTGGTAGAGGTCGATGTAATCGGTCTGCAGGTTCCCTAAACTGGTTTCAAGGTCGGCTTCTACGGCATCTGTTGTTCGGGAAGCGGACTTGCTTGCCAGGTAAACGTCCTGACGACGTCCCTGTATCGCCTTGCCGATACGTTCCTCGCTGTTGGTGTACATGCGCGAAGTATCGATGAAGTTAATACCCAGGTCAAGGGAATCACGTACAAGGCTTATGGCCGTTTCTTCGGGAGGGGTCTGAATCGGAATGCCGCCGAAACCAATTTGGGGTACCATAAGGTCGGTTTTGCCGAGTCGAATCTTTTTCATGATTTTTCTTTCAGTATGATTAGTGGTATTGTTTTAGCGCATGGTATCACTAAAACCGCAATGTGAATCCCCTCGACGATCTGACTATTTTACCAGTTTCGGTTGGTTCCGCAAGGCATTATATGGATCTGCACCAAAGCAACATTGTCAGGCCAAGCGGGTACGTGTCGTCGGACCAGCGGTTTGCAAAGGCCCTGCAGGATGGAGATCTTAACAGTGAGGGCCTTGTTATGCAGTTAGTGCATCCCGTAACCCGGAGGTTCGATGTGTACGGCGCTGAACAGCTGCAGCAATGATATCGATGTCGGCCCACAGTTCAACGGTTGAACGGGCGCGGGTGATACCGGTGTAAAGCAATTCGCGGGTCAAAAGCAATGAGTCATGGTCGGGAAGAATGATCAAAATGTCGTCGAACTCCGAACCCTGGGATTTATGAATAGTCATGGCAAAGGCCGTCTGGTGGCGGGGCAGGCGGCTGAGGGCGATTGAGCGTACAGTATTGCCTGGGGCCGGAAAAAATGCCTGTATGTCGCGGGTTCCGCTGTTCCAGATAAGGCCGGTATCTCCGTTAAACAACTGGTTGGTATAATCGTTTTCGGTAATTATTATTGGGCGTCCGTGATACTGCAGGCCCTGTGGTGTCACAGTGTGCCGGATGGAGAGAGTCGTTTCAGCCAGCTTGTTTGCCATCTCTGCTCCATAACGGCCCGTACGGTGCGAGCATAATAAACGGAACCGGTTATACGCCTCAAAAGCCGTCTGCACGTCGGGGGAAGCAATGATTTCGGCATACCAGTTGCTGATTCGTTGCCGGAGATTTTTTTGAACGGTTTCCGGCGTCGGCAACGGAGAAAACGTAAGCGGGGCCGAAGTTCCGCTCGACAGCAGGTCCCTGACGGTCTCGTCATTGCCGCTGTTGATTTCACGGCTGAGCCGGCCGATATTGCGGTCAGAGTCAAAACGATAGCTGTGTTGCAGTTCAACAGTACAGTCCGTCAGAAGGTGGGGCTGTTCGATACGGTTTTGTGCGGGAATCTCCGTGCCGGTCAGGCTTTGATAGCGTGAACGGAAGTCCGGTGAAAAGCGGTTAGCCCCGGCTGCGTCGCATATGTCGCTGAGAATTGCGCCTGCTTCAACCGATGCCAACTGGTCCTTGTCTCCCAGTAGTATTACGGAAGCGGTTTCAGGCACAGCTTCAAGCAGCTTTGCCATAAGGTTCAGTGGTACCATGGATGCCTCATCTACAATAAGCAGGTCAACGGCGACCGGGTTGCCGCGGTTGTGAACGAACGAACCGGCCAGCGGACGCGACCCCAACAGGCGGTGGATTGTGGAGGCAGTCTCAGGAATAAGGCTGCGGATTGTATCGCTGCAGGGCATGTTGAGAACAGTGGAACGAACCGAATCCTGCAGGCGGGCGGCTGCTTTGCCGGTCGGAGCGCACAACCGAACAGCGGCATCGGGCTTTTGTTCCAGCAGTAAAGCCATGATCGTCGTAACCGTATAGGTTTTGCCGGTGCCGGGTCCGCCGGTTATAACCGTGAAATGCCGGCCAAGGGCCGTAAAGGCAGCCACCTGCTGCCAGTCCGGGTCCGTGGGAGACTCGATGAAATATCTCCTCAGGCCGTCGGTCAGTACCTGGTTGTCGAGTTCCAGCGGCTTTTGTGAAAGCCGCTGTCTGATTGCGCAGGCAAGCTGCTGCTCATACTGCCAGAAACGATAGAAGTACAGGCGGTTGCCTTCATCAAGTATGAGAGGGGTATAGGACCCCGGCAGTCCGACAACAGTGCTTGACTGCAGGCGGGAAATCCAATCGGAGAGCAGCGGGGTTTTTTGCACGTTGAGTTGTTTTTGCTCACTCTCGGGAATATCCGGAAAAAGTTGTAAAACGGTCTTGTCGGCTGCACCGGCCAGGTCGAGGCAGGTATGCTTTGCATCGGTGGTGGTGTTGCTGGTCAAGGCGGCGGCGATAAACACTGCATCACTGCCCGAGTCGCCTGCCAGGCTGTTGAGGAATGCGGCACACTGAATATCGATGTCGTTCAAGATGCCGAGGCGATGAAGTTGATACATGTCTTGGATGTTCATAGTTTTTTTAGTAAGTTGATAAAGCCACGGTTTAGAGCCGGGATACCCGAATAACTTTTGGCGCTTAGGGCAGAATACGTTTATAAGACGCTACGCGTCTTCTCCCCCTTTTCTTCGTTCGCCCCAAAGAAAAGGAGGCAAAAGAAAAGGCGCCCTGCACCTTGTCCCGCCTTAACAGGCGGGATACCCTCGCGGCACGATTTCAGTCGGCGGGTCAACAAACTCGCCCCTGAAGAGCGGGGCTCAAACATGTCGACCCTTATCTCCTCCTGAAATCGTTGCACTCGGCTGCGCTGCAATGGGATTAAGAAATCCCGTAACTAATCAAAGGTTAAATGCTTCTAGTAACCAATGCTGCTGGTACTGTTGTAGATTTTTTCACGCACCCTTTATGGAGAGTGCTTCCTTAAGTCTCGCCTATGGGCGAGGAAAATCACTTGATTATATACCCTCACACAACAATGCCGTCAGCTCCGCAATTGCATCGGGCCGGGGGCGGTCGTAAAATATGCCGCGGTCCGGATGGTCCGGAGATATGCCGCGTACGAACAGATAGAAAACGCCGCCGAAATGATCGGCGTAGCTGTAGTCCTCAATACGTGCGGCAAGGTATTTGTGCAGTGCTACGGTATAAATATAGTATTGCAGCGTATAGTGCGAAGCGGACATGCACTGTTTCAGGTTGTCGCCGGTGTAATCGTCGAAATGGTCGCCAAGATGATTGGTCTTCCAGTCGAGCAGGTAGTATTTTCCGTTCTGGAGAAAAACAAGGTCGATAAATCCCTGCATGTACCCCTGAACGGGCTTGAAAACGAGGCGGCCGGTCTGTTCCGCCATGGGGTCCGCATGCACGCCGTGTCGGGTGCTGTAGGATGCAAGGTCGTCCGGGGAGATTCGTCGCAGGGGATAGAAGAAGCTCATTTCAGTCAGGCGGTTTCGGGCAGGAATGCCGGACAGGGAGAAACGTTCGTTGTCGGTATTCAACGGAGTGGTCATTACCCTGGTCAGCATATCATAAACGGCGTCGGTTCGGTTTTGTGGACCGGTATCGGTGTTTTCCCTGAGGCCGAAGGTTGCAAGGGTTGAATCAATAAGGGATTTGACGGCTGATGTGTCGCACAGTGAGAAATCCAGTTGTTCAAAAATCGAGTGTACACATGATCCGGCAACCGTACCGCGGGGGAATCTGAAAAAGCCCGGAGACGCATATTCCGAAAGCTGCCCCGGCCCGTGAACAGGTTCGTCCCGCAGGATGGCTTCCGGGTGGGCGTGAGCAGTGGCATGGCGTTCGCCGGACGTCAGCAGAGAATAGCTTGCTATGCCCCAATCGGTGCATATGGGATTGCTGAGACGCTGAAAAGAAAAATCGGTTTCCGACTCGCGGTCATGCGGACTGTAGCGCTCCGGAATTTCTTGCGGCGGTTCGCACAGCATCAGGCTGTTTCCTGATGATGTGGTATAGTCTTTAATCGTTTCGAACAGAACCTCTTCTTTCAATCCCTTGTGTTTATCCTGCAGTGCAGCAAGGTCGTCTGTGTAATCCGCCAGACCTCCGCCGAACAGGTAATCAAGGCTGGATGCGCCTTTAACGCCGATTTTACCACAGGTTACATAGCAGCGATTGCGGGCCCGGGTAAGAGCAACATAGAGTAGCCGCATAAGTTCCGCCATGTTTTCACGTCCGGCCTGATCAATGTCCGCCGTGTCGCAGGCGTCCGGGCTGAGTGCAAGGCAGGCTTCTCCATTCCGGTGAAAGGTAATAAGCTCGCCTGAAGGTTCAGCGCTTCCCTGCCACATGAAGGGGCAAAAGACAACAGGAAATTCGAGACCCTTGCTTTTGTGTACGGTCATGATCTGAACGGCGGCATCATCGCGTTCAAGCCGGAGCTCATGCTCTTCCGCCTCATGAACGGCGGCTCTTTGCTCAGACAACCAGGAGAGAACGCCGGAAATACCAAGGCGCCTTTCAAGTGAGGCGGTGTGAGTCAGTTCGGCGAGGTGCAGGAAATTGGTAAGTTTCCTGTCGCCTCCCTCTCTGGACAGTAAGTGCCGGCGAACACGGTACGTGGACATCAATTCCCTGAACATTCGAATAAAGCCTTTGGAATGCCATAACTCGTTGAAAAGAAAAAAGTGTTCAAGGTGCCGGTCATATTCCTGAATTCTTTCGTCGCTTTCAATGAATTCAAGGATATCGGTACCTTTGCAGCCGATCTGGGGTGTAGCCAGGGCGGCATTGAGCCTGCCGGGTATCCCCGGGGCGGCAACGGCACGCAAAAGCAACTCAAACTCGTCGGCCTCATCCGTCGTAAACACATTGCCGGTTTTACTGACAACGGCGGGAATACCAGCCCGTGAAAGGGCTTCCCTGCAACGCCGGGCATCCTCGTTCCAGGTAACCAGCACGGCAATGTCGGCAGGGGTGATGGGGCGCGGGCCGAGGCAGGCCCTGGAATCGTCTGCAAGCCGCAACAGCCGGGCAATTTCAGCAACCGTTGCACGCAGGGCCGCTTCGCGCGCTTCGGCCTTGGAGGGTCCGCTGCCTTTTTTGTCGGGCACGGCCCGCTTCAAAAACCAGAGCACACAGCCGGAACCGGGCTCCCTATTAATCAACAGTGGTTCTTCATTACCCTTGCTGCCCGGTGCGGTTCGCATTGGTTGAAAGTCGATAGTCGTACCCAGTACGAAAGGGTTTTCTGGAAATGAGAACAGAGAGTTGACGGCGTCCACCAGCGGCTGCTCCGAACGATAGTTTGTTTCAAGGGTGAATTTTTTTGATGAAGCGGCTTCTGCTGCTTGCATATAGGCAAAAATATCGGCACCGCGAAAGCGGTATATGGACTGTTTTGGATCGCCGATAAGAAACAAACTGTGACTGTTGCCGCTGAACAGGGTGGTGAAAATATCATATTGCACGGGATCGGTATCCTGAAACTCATCTATCAGGGCGGCCGAAAACGTTCTGCGGACGGCCTGCCGAAGCAGCACGCCCGAAGGGGCCAGCAGGGCGTTGCGCAGATTAATGAGCAGGTCGTCAAAGGACAGGACGTTGCCGGCTGCTTTACGCAGGCGGAGTTCTCTTTTGACGAATTCGGCAAACGTCAGTTTGACTGAAAGGATAAAATCCTGTTCACTGCCGATAAAAGAATCGCACAGGTCAAAGAAAGCATGCCCGGGCGGTTCCGCTTTTTTCTTTGTTGCTTCGCCGACGGCTGTTGCCGTAAATTTTTCCAGGGAGCGCAGAGAATCGGGTGTGGCCGTGCCGCTGCACAGAAGGTCCAGATGTGTGCAGGCGTGGTCGAGCATGTCCTCCCGAAAGAATTTTTCTGACCGCTTCAGGCCCTTGTCGTTGTAGAGCAGTTGCTTGATCTCCTCCCGAGATTCTTGCCAGGTTGTGCAAAGGTGTTCGAAAACATCCATAAGTGTTTCCGGCGCTGCAGAAGCCCGGTCGGGTACAAGCCGGGCAGTGGGGCGTGTGACACATTCGCCGGCAAAGCGCGCGAGACCGTCGGGCCCAAGATGATTCTTCAGGGCTACAGCCCCGAACAGAGCATTTTCCGTGCTGAAACGTGTGCGCCAGAAATCGTCGGCAATTTCCTGGATGACAGGTGCCTGGTCTTTGAGGAGTTCGGCGTCAAAGGGGAGGGCGCTTTCAAACGAATTGTCGGCCAGCATTTTGCGACAAAAACCGTGAATGGTAAAAACAGCGGCCTCGTCAAAGGCAATAACGGCTTTTCTCAGCAGCGACCGTAGTTCATCATCGGAAGAGTTTTTTCGGCAGGACGTGATGATATCAAGAAGCGTGTCGCCTATGCAGGGACAGGAGCCCGTTACATAACCGTACGCCTCGGTGAGCCGATTGCGTATACGGTCGCGCAACTCCTTTGTAGCGGCCTCAGTAAAGGTAACAACCAGAATGCCTGTAACGTCAAGCCTGCGTTCAAGGATAAACCTCAGAAAGAGATGCTCAATGGTAAAGGTCTTGCCGGTGCCGGCCCCGGCCTCGATGAGCACCGTTCCATCCAGGGGAACTTTAGTGATTTCAAGTGGCTGCATTCGGCTGCTCCTCTCCGGCTGTATGGTTAAACAGCGGCTCAAAAACGGTAAGGGCTGTTGTTTTAAAGTCATCGGATTCGGGTAACTCGCCGCCAAAACAGAGGCGGACATAGCTGTCTCGGGATTCACCGTTGCCAAAAAAGGTATTATGCCAGGCGCGGTCCCGGGCGGCTTTCAGAGCTGTGTCGGCGTTGCCGTTCCGTAGAACGAGCTCAGCATAGGTACAGGAGGTATCGGGAAAAAAGCAGAGCGGTTCCGTTAATCCCCTCAGGTACAGGCCGGCAAGGTCACCGAGCAGGCGGCGTGATTCCCGGAGCGGTATTGCGTTGAACGCCCAGACCGTATCGGTGCCGAGCACAGTGGTGGTGGCCGGGGTACCGGGGATGTCCGATGCGTTCAGGAGGAGGTGCCTGATCCAGGCCTTTAAGATGTCGCGGGTTTTGACGGCCGCGCTCCTGAAAAAAATCTGGCCGGTAGGAAACAGGTTGTCAAGAATACCGCACAAACCGATTTTCGGGCTATCAAGCGATATGTGTACGTCGGTGGTGTCCGGGGCGGCTCCACCGGTATGCTGTAAAACCGTTTCCGAGAATAGAGCGGCCTCATGACTGCATGCTCCGAATGCAGCAGCCCCGCCCGGTCCGTGGGGCAGTTTGCCCGCGGCCTGGAGTGCTTCGGCCCAGGATTCTGTATGAGTTTTGTGCAGGCTCGCCTTGGTCAGTTGTTGCCTGAGTTGATACTGCTGCAGCCGGTCCAGTGTGAAAGGCTCCCGCTCCTCGGTGGTAATCGTACCTTCGCCGCCGAGAAAAAGAGAGAGCCTGTGCTGCAGCAGAAAGGCACACGGATTGGAAAAAAACATAAGGAGATCCGCAATACCGATATTTTGTACGGTCTGCGGCGGCACGGGGGGAAGCGGCGTGTTGATAAAAGGTTCCGGCGGTCCGGCTTTCAAAGCAGCGGTACATGCCAGACAGTTTTCTTCCGAATAGCTGAGAAGGTGCGAGCCGGCCTTGAAATATGAACTGCTGAAAGGCTGCAGCGGGTGTCTGTGCACGATATGGTCGCGGCATGCGGCGGACCCTTCCACGCTGAAAGACTGATCGCAGTAGTCGCACAACTCGCTGACGAGCACAGAAGGAGGCAGTTCGGTGTTGTCCTTGCTGCTTTGTCCTATGTAACTGATTATCAGGCAGTCTCGGGCCGACAGTACGGTTTCAAGAAACAGATAGCGGTCTTCGTAGCGTTTTGAGCGGTCGCACAGCCGGCGCTGCTGTTGTATCAGGTCGAAACCAGGGGCGGAGGCGGTTCGGGGATAATCGCCGTCGTTCATGCCCAGCATATAGATCACTCTGAATGGAATGCTGCGCATGGGCAGCATGGTGCAAAACGTGACCCCTGAGCTGATAAAACCATGTGATATACTGTCGTGTTCGAGCTTTGAGGTAAGATACCGCTGAACAACGGCGGGGGAAACGTCGTCGCTGTATCCTGTGCGGGCGGCAACGGCAGCCAGCCCCTTGTCGCAGAGAACGTCACGAACGGTTTTTAGTTCGTGCTCTGTGTGCTCGTCGCAGTAGAAAAGTGAATCGAGCATATTCCGGAGTTCCCGGCTCCAGGCGGTAAGTGATTGTCTCTTTTGCAGAGCCGCAGTGCATGTGAAGAGTACATCCAGAAAACGCGAAAAGGCGCCCAGTATCGCGGCATGGCCGCCCTCTATTTCGCCGAAGGGCAGTCTTCCGGCAAAAAGCGTTTTCTGTTCCGTTTCCGGCAGGGTGTATCCGAGCAGGAGCCGCTCGCGGCCGGACTGCCAGGTATTATCCCGAAACGGGGGCAGACCAAGCCCTCGACGGTATTCACCGTCGATACCCCAGCATATACCGGTTTCCCTAACCCAGTGGCGAATCAATTCGAGGTCGCTTTCGGCCAGTCCGAATTTTTGGTAGACCGCCCCATTTTCCAGTATGTCCAATACCGCGGTTGAGGTAAAGCGCTGCCGGTCAAGGGTTACAACCGACAGAAAGGTATCGGCAATGGAACTGTTGCGGCGCAGGCTTTTGTCGGTAATGGAATACGGGATGTGGGTCTCCTCATGGTCAGGGGCGTCGAAGACCGCCTGGACCAGGGGGGCATAGGTGGCGATGTCGGGAGTCATGACGAGAATGTCTTTTGGGAGCAGTCCCGGTATGTCGTCGAAAAAGCGCAGCAGGTTGTCGTACAGCACCTCAACTTCGCGCATGGGGCTGTGACAGGCATGCATCTGGAAAGAACGGTCGGTTTGAGGCAGAGGCGTGTTGCCGGGGTCCGTCGCTGTGCGGGAAGTCATGTTCAGTATATCGGATTGCAGGCGGGCAAGCAGGCTGTGCTGTCCGGGGTCCTGGAACAGGTTCGTTCCGGTATCACCCGCAGTACTGAGTATCAGGCTGAAAAACTCGCGTCCGCAGGTTCCCATGGATGCAAGCAAGGGGTTTCCCGATTCGAAGTAGAGGTCCTCAGCAGAAAGACCGGTGCGTTTGAAGCGTTCGATCTCTTTTTCGGTATACGCGTATTCCCAGTACTCCCGGCAGGGATTGAGGTAGAAGAAGTGTATGTCGCTTATTTCCGCCAGGGCCATAAGAACATCGATATAAAACGGCGGCAGGGTGGGGATGCCGAACACGAAAATGCGGCGCGGCACGGTGCCGCGAAAATCGTTATCACGCAGGCAGGAGATGAAAGACTCTTTTACGGCGGCATGGTGCAAGGCAGGGGACGTTCCCTCCGTTATTCGTTGCCACAGGATGAACTGCCATTGACTGTGGGGGATTTTTTCAGCAATGGTGTTTTTACCACGGTCCCAGTCGTTGATAATGTCGGGCCGGTATACCAGATATTGATCAAAGGCCCGGGCGATTTTTTCGGCAAGCCGGTATCGCTTTTCTTCAGAATTATCATCCGAGAGGTAGTGCTTGAGCATTGCAAACGGGGAGGTGTTCAAGAGTTCGGGCAGGGCCTGCATGACCTGCCAGGTCATGTCTTCGGGCGAGAAAGGCGTTTCCTCCGGCAGATCCAATACCGTGCCGAACATCCTGTAGGTAAACGACCGTGGAAAGGGGAAGTCTATGTTGGCGCAAATACCGTTTTGGCGGGCAATTTCCAGTTTCAGCCAGTGTTCCATACCTTTGCTCTGAACCACGATGGTTTCGGGCTGCAGGGGCGGGAGAGGATCCGTGCTGATGCTTTCCGCCAGCTTTTCAGCCAGCAGTTCAAGGCGGTTGCTGGTATGGAGTTGTAAAGTCATCGATGTGCGCTCAAAAGGTAACAAGAAGTACAGTTTTATACTATTGCGGCCCTCTGGTCAAGATTCTAGGGGGCTGTCGGAGAACGTCCATCTCCTGCGTTGCGTTCATCCTTTGTCACTGCGGCGTACAACCAAGTACGCCTCATTCCAAAGGTTTTCTTTCGCGTGCCTTGTATCTGAACATTCTCCAACAGCCTCATGGTACGCGGATTTTCCGACATGATGCTTCAATAAGAGACCAGAGGATGAAAGAAATATATAAGCAATTTAAGTGAGTTAGCCAGAACCCCCTTTTTTTAATTTTTTACTTAATTCAATACCGCAAATGGGCGAATATATAATAATGCATACACATCTCTTCATGGAATAATTATGAGTACTACTGTTCAAGGAAAACAGGACCAGAGAGACACAACCGGGCCGGATCCGAAGGAACTGCTGTCGGTTAAAAGCGTGCTGGCATCATTTTTGATCGCAATGAAGAACTATGCTCTGTATCCCTCCCACCATGAAATCTGTAAAAAAACGCTTTCCAATGTGAAAGCCAACCTGGACCGCTTTTTGAGCGACATCGGCAATTTTCGGATTGATGTTAAAAAGGACGAACTGCTGTACCAGGGAGAAGTCGTGCATTCCGAGCCCCCGGCAGAGGGCAGCCTGCCCTTTACCCTGTTTCGCGACGGTGTGCACTGGGTTGAGTTTCAAAACGATCTTTCGGCAGAGGAGGTTTCCGGTTTTTTCAAGATACTGAATGAGTTCAGGGCTCCCCATGAAGATGCCGACGCCGATCTGGTGACGACCCTGTGGGAAGCCAATTTCCCCCATATCCGGTATGAAGCAGACGACGGATTTTCAGACAGCGAAGCGCTTATCAGCTTTGCGGACCTGAGTTTGGGCGAAGAAAAAGCGGAAGACACAGCGCAGGAAGAAGGGGGTGAACAGCCTGCGATGGACGACGAAGATGCCAGGACGTACAATATGCCGAATGTGCCGAACCTGAAAATGGACCGTGCTTTGTGGGAATTGTCGGATGAGGAAATGAAGACCCTGCAAAAAATGGTATATGAAACGGAACACCAGGACGACCCCGAGGCCTTCATGGATGTTATCGACATCATCATGTTGATAGTCGTCAGGGAAGAGACGGTTGAGGAGGATGCCCCGGTTATTCTTGAGTACCTGGAAGATGAACTGCGGTATATCCTGGAGCAGGGGGAATTTCAGCGGGCATACCGGTTCCTGGAGCGTATGTATGGACTGTCGTTGTCATTTGAAATACAGAAACCCTGGGCGGTACCCTTGCTGCACCGCTTTTTTGATGACATTGCATCTCCGGCTTTTCTGGAAATACTGCATCACTCGTGGCATATGCTTAAGGGGAAAGATGCAGAGCAAAAAAAGGTGCTGGGGGGTATGCTGGTGCTGTTGCCCCCCAAAGCCGTGCTTGCCCTGGGGCCTTTGCTGCAACAGGCGGAGGAGGCCTGGGTGCGCGAGCAGCTTATCGACGTGATTGCATCCCTGTCCGCACGGGATTTAACCCCCCTGGAACAGCTTCTTGAAAATAAAGATGAAGCACTGGTGCACCGGCTGGTTTTGATTCTGGGGCGCATAAAAGGGGAGCGGTCATCCCAGCTTCTTATGCGTATGACCGGGCATGGTTCGGCACGGGTTCGCAGAGATGCGGTCAGGGTTCTTTCAGACCGTGAGCCGGATATGTTCACGGCGCTGTTCCACCTTATTGAAGATCCGGAAGAAGCTGTTCGGCGCCAGACGCTTCTTTATTTCAGTCAGCAGCGCAACGCCGATGCCGAAGCATTGTTGCTCGAGTACCTCAGAAAGGGTAAAACGAAGGTGAAGAGCCGGCAGCATGTCCTTGACTGCTTCCGGGCCCTGGGCCGGTGCGGCTCCTCTCTGTCTCTGCCGTACCTGCGGGAGCTGCTGTTGGGCAGGCCGCTGTACTTCGGCTATAAACGCTCTTTTACCCGCCAGTGCGCAGCGATCGCCATGCATACCATGAATCAGGAGAGTGCCCGGACGATCCTGGAAAAAGCCGAAAAGAGCTGGTATCCAACGGTCCGGCGGGCGGTCCGCAAAGCTTTGGAAAAAACAAAAACAGTCACTGCGGCAGGGAAACAACATGTCTGATACAGGCCAACTGATTAAAATTCGGGAACAGTTTTTTATCGCCTACAACCGTCTGATCCAGATGGCCAAAATCCATCAGGACAATAACCAGATCCTGGTCGAGTGCGCCGGAAATTTTATCGCGATGCTGGACCGGCTGTCTGAAGAGGAGCCTGTTGTTACCATTCAGGTCATCAACGGACGGTTCTATCTGCAGCATGAAAAGTTGTCGTATCACCGTGAGACCGCCGGCATTATTCAGGCTATGCTGCAGTTTTTCCAGAGCAGGCAGATTGAGGGGCTTCGTTTCTCAACCGCCGTCAAAAACACACCCGAATTACTGAACCAGGCCGTGACGTTTGCCCGTTGGCTGCATGCTGCCGGTCGCCAGCCGACACCCCTTGAATGGCTTGCAGCAAAGCTGGAAGAAAACGGTATTACGTGGGTGGAGATTGTCAGGGAGATTGAGGAGTTGCCCGAGGAAGAGGAAGAGATCAGTGATCAGGAACGGCGTGAGCGCGAGCGCAAGAAGAAGGCCCGCCGTACCTACGCCTGCACCCTGAATTCCATTAAAGATGTGGCGGAACGGATCGGGTCGAAAAAACAGGCCGGTGCACGCAAGACCGTTCGGATTGTGCAGAATATGGTCGATATGGTCATGGTCGACGAGCCGGTTCTGCTGGGACTGAGCACTATCCGCGATTACGACGACTACACCTTCAGTCACTCTGTGAATGTCGCCATCCTGGCAATGTACCTGGGTAAACGTATAGGTCTGTCTCGGGAATCTCTTGAGCGGCTGGGGGTTTGCGGCCTGTTTCATGATCTGGGAAAAATAGAAGTGCCCCTGGACGTTTTAAACAAGCCCACACGGCTCAACAGGGACGAGCTTGTCGTCATGCAGGATCACCCCCTCAACAGCGTCAGGCACATTCTGCGGCTCAAGGCGTCGCGTGAACTGAAGTCGAAAATCATTATTCCTCCCTTCGAGCACCATGTGCGTGAAGACCTGAGCGGATATCCCCAGACACAGAGAAAGAAGCCGATGAGCTTTTTCGGAAAGATTCTCACCATTGCCGATGTTTTTGATGCCATGACCACGCCACGCACGTATCAGGAACCCTACAGTCCGGACCGGGCGCTGGTGTTGATGCTGCATGGGTCCGGCAGGTACTTTGATCCGATACTGTTGAAAGTTTTTGTGGGTATGCTGGGCCTGTATCCGGTGGGGACTCTGCTTATCCTGGATACCGGTGAGATGGGTCTGGTGATGGAACCACCGGAAAAAACGGACGGATCCCTGCCGAAGGTGCAATTGCTTGTGGCCGACCAGCAGGGGCGTTTCAGAAAAAGCATGATCGTCAATCTTGCCGAAGTAAATCCCGAAACCGGAAAACCGGTGCGCGCTGTTGTAAAGAGTATGCATCCTTCCACGTATAATATCCAGCCGGCGGAATTCCTGCTTCAATAGCCTCGTTCTAAAGAGTTTCACGCGCCTTGTATCTGAATATTCTCCAACAATCCGAGGGCATTTCGAAAAATGCATGGACAGCCCTGTCGGTTCATATGTGCGCCGGGTAAAAAGAAAGAACTAGAGCACATTCCACAATACTATAGCCGCGGGGAATAACAGCACAGGCTGATACGGTTAGATTGCCTGCGGCCATGTGCTCGCAGGAAAGGGGAGATGCAAGAGAGAAACCACCGCTTGCACTGCCGCGGCTGCTCTCACCGTATCAGCCTGTGCTGTTATTTAAGGGCTACAGAAAAAAGAAAGATGCTCTAGAAGACCGTGGCGGTTTCCTGCATCATGAACTGTACGGCACTGCGCAGGTAATCGATGGTGTCTTTGTCGAGGCCCAACTCCCGGACGGACGGCAGGGCAAGGAGATCAAGGTTTTTGTCTTCGAACTGGCTATAGCCCAGGGTGCGGGTCACGTTATTCGCAACATTAACGATAAGAACCTCCTTTTTCGTTGATGCAAAAAAAGACGGGTCCTCATGCTGTTCGGCAACTTTTACAAAAGATCTGTCGAATCCCCATCGCAGGAGCAGGATGCTTCCAAAGCGGCAGTGAACCTCCTGAATGTTTTTTACAACATCGGCAATGGAAAGGCCGTCGACCGCATCCAGCCGTTCGGTAAGGGCATTGATAATCAGGGGTTTGCCGATGTCATGCAACAGTCCCATGAGAAAATGTGTTTCTATGTCTTCGCATTGTAATACCCGCGCCAGCGCACGTGAGCCATAGGCACACGCCAGGGAATGCAGCCAGATTTTTTCCAGCAGCATTTTGAATGCTGCGTGTCCGGTACTGTACATGTTTTTTGCGGCAATGGCTGCAATGATGTTGCGGGCCTCCTGCATGCCCATGCGCATCAGGGCCTGCTTAACAGAACTGATTTTATCCGAAGCCCGATAGACGGGTGAGTTGGCTGCAGCAAGCAGCCTGAAAGAGATAACCGCATCGTTTTCTATGATATGAGCCAGTTCGTCGGCTCCGGAATCAGAACGGTTTAAGATTTCTTCAGTCTGCTGTATTATCTGAGGCAGCACCGGCAAGTCGATGTTTTCATCCCGGAACTGGAGCATGATCTCCGTAATGGCGGTTGAGAGTCTGTCGCTTGATGCAGCGATAGTATGCCTGTTTTCAGCCTGGGCCGTTCTTGCTGTGCCGATTGTTGTACGTATGAACTCCTGGAAGGGCTCGATGAGTTCGGGGTCGTACCGCAGGCCGGACTCTTTTTTCAGAAGATCGAGGGCCTCCTCCATGCTCAGGGCCGGACGGTGGGGGCGAGGGGAGGTCATGGCATGATACGCGTCTACAAGGCTTAGTATCCGGGCGCCCAGCGGAATGGTCTCGCCGGAAAGTCCCTCCGGGTAACCGCTGCCGTCATATGCCTCATGGTGGGAACGGATTATGGGAACAGCTTCATGAACGGCATCGATGGGGGCAAGAATTCTTTCGGCAACCAGAGGGTGTTTCCGGACCAGGACCTGTTCATCCTCGGAGAGGCGACCGGGCTTTTCCAGCAGGTCCTGGGGCAGATAAATCATGCCGATGTCGTGCAACAGGGCGGCCAGGGTAATCTGTTCAATTTCTTTTTGAGGGCGGGAGATTTTTTTTAAAAACTGTGAGCATGTGTTTGCCACCCGTTCGGAATGGCCGCGCAGGTAGACGTCCTTTTCTTCGATTACGGCAACCAGGGCTCTTACGAGACCGGCGGTTTTCGTTTCAGAGGCCATAGGCCCCCTTTTCGTAGTGTTGTCGTTCGGTCCGGCCGGACGCTTTCCGGTCCTCAGTAACATTATGATGGAATATTTCCGTATTTCAAGGATGTTTCTTTGCACTCTTTCGGTATATTGTTCCCGGGAGTAAAGCTCTTTTTCGGACCATTAACCCTTTTACTCCCAGAGATATCCGTGCTACAGTGGGAACTGTTTTTGAAGAGCA
>JANQGV010000222.1 GCA_028282925.1 Thermodesulfobacteriota bacterium | reverse complement strand
GTTGCCGGATGTAATGCTTGTCGATGTGAAAATGCCCGGCCGCGACGGTATTTCCCTTTTAAAGGAAATTCATGAGCGGTGTCTTCGGTCGGATAGCCGCTCATGATGATGACCGGGACCTCCGGCCACCGCTCATGAATTTCCTTTAAAAGGGAAATACCGTCGCGGCCGGGCATTTTCACATCGACAAGCATTACATCCGGCAACGATTCCCCCAGGCTCACCAGTGCGGCCTCAGCCGACTCTGTGCAGGTAACCCTGCACTGTTCCGCACTCAGAATGATACGGCAACTGTCCAGCACAATCTGTTCATCATCCACAACCAGCACGGTCATGTTATTCATGTTCTCCCTCCGTGGGCAGCCAAATGTAAAAGGTGGTGCCTTTCCCGGGCTCGCTCTGAACCCGGATTGTTCCGCCGTGCCGCTCGATAATGCCGTATGACACGGCCAGACCCAGCCCGGTTCCCCGGCCCACGTCTTTTGTAGTAAAAAACGGGTCAAACAGCTTATCAAGGTTTTCAGACGGAATGCCGCACCCGTTATCTGTGATGGAGATCTCAACTCCCTTCTGTCCTTCATGTCCGCCGGTAACGCTTACGGCGCTGCCGATGGTGATCATGCCGCCGGTTTCGGACGCATCCAGGGCGTTGATCAGGATATTCATGAGCACGCTTTGAAACTGGTCCCGGTCCGGGGTGATGGTCGGCAGATTCTCACCCGCGTTGAATTCAATTCCCACACCTTTCAAAAGGGCCTGGTTTTCTATCAGTGCTACGGTGGATTTGATAAGACGGTTGACCTGTACTGGTTCCCGTTCCAGTTTGGTTTGACGCGAAAAATCCAGCAACCCTTTGACGATCTTCCTGACCCGTTCAGTAGAGGAAGCAATGGTCTGCAGGTCCGAGCGCATCTGGTTGTCGATATCTTTCCTGCGCAGCAGCATGTGGGTGTAGGTCAGCACGCCGGTAAGCGGGTTGTTGATTTCATGGGCCACCCCTGCCGCCAGCCTTCCGATGCTTGCCTGTTTCTCCGATTGCAGCAGACGGTATTCGTTTTCCCGGCGTCTTTTCTGTTCGCGTTCCTTCAGGGAAACCAGCATGTCCTTGAACGTCGACTGCAGCACGCCGAGCTCGGTTTTTGATATGGGTCCGATCTCCGGGGCGAAATCGCCTTCAGACACCTGCTTACTGGCGCTGATCAGCCGGTTGACCGGCAGCAGCATTTTATCGGCCAGGAGATATCCAAGCACTATAGCGGTTACCATGCCCGCTGCGGTCAGCAGAATAAAAACAGACAAGGCTTTCCTGCGGATATCAATATATTTTTCTTCCAGCACCCCGACATACAAAATGCCGACCCGTTGGTTGAAAATATCGGTAATAGGTTCATACGCGGTCATATACCAGTCGCTTACCACAAAAGCCCGGTCTTCCCATTTTTTACCGTCCGCCAGCACGCGCTCTTTCACTTCCCGGGACACACGGGTACCGATGGCACGCCTGCCTTCCGGGGTCAGTACGTTGGTGGATATGCGCAGATCGTTAAAAAAGATGGTGGCCGTGCCGATGCTGCGCCCTTTATAGACTTCGTTCTGGAATACGGTATCCCGAACCGTATCCACTATGCCGGTGCTGCGGTTCAACAGAACTCCTCCGTACACAATACCCGCCATCAAACCGTTTTTCATAACCGGAACAGCCGTTGCCAGGGCCATGCCCGAGGTTTCTTCCTTCTCAGGGCGGGGGGCCGCCCGGGGTGTCGGTATCAGGGGTATCCGAGCCCGTTCCGCCAGCTCGGGGCTATGGGCTCTCAGTACGTTCGTGTCAAGGATAACGGTACCCGATACGGGTACCTTACTGTGCCGGACCTGGTCTACCAGGGGGTTGTCAAGCATGACGTTGCCGGTGTTGAGTACCTTGTTTCCGATTGTACACAGCGTTATCCCGTCCCGGTAGACAATGCCTGCAAAGTCCAGCTCGGCAATATCGGCGGCCGTCTGCAGGCGTTTGCATATTTCAGGGATATCTTTTTGATACAGCGCATCTTGAAAGGCGGGTTCACGGGCCGTAGTGGTAAGCGGGCACTTGATGCTCTTTATGTGCATCCGGTATATTTCACGGGCTGAATTGAGATTCAGGGTAATGCGGTTGTTTGCTTCGCTGAGCACCGCCCGGTATAGAATCAAACCCCCGATAACCAGGGATACGGCGCCGACAAGGAAGGACACGCCCAGGAAACTCGCTATCAGCCGTGTACGGGTTGAATAAAGCATCAGCCTCTCATGAAGTGAGTTTTTTTGTTAATGAGATACTGAATACTTACCTGTTAATAACTGCACGCTACAAAGGTACAGATACAAAAAAAGGGGAATCAAGTGGATTCCCCTGTAACTGCACATGCAACTATATTTCAAGCCATGAGTCTGAATACAGCGATTTACCCATCAGCACATTGACGGTTTTGGCATACTGTGCCTCTTTTTCAGACAGGGAGCCCATGTCCGGCTCTTCGCCGTCCATCATACGATGCACCATGTCGGCTATTGCCTGCATCTCGCCTTTGCACAGCGCCATGAGCTCTTTATCATAGGCATCGACAATGGCGGAGTACTGCCCCTGTTTTTCAAGCATCAACAGATAGGCGCGGTTCAGATACGGGCGCAGATGGGCAGGTACGCCGTTTGAAACATTGGAGAGTCCCACAATGGATTTGCAGCCCGGCCCGATGTCCTGCAGCATGCCCATGAAATCGGTACAGGCAATCACCTGGTTGATTTCACCGCTGATGGGTGTTGCAATGGGGTCAATGAATATGTCCTCATTGGGTATGCCTTTTTCATTGGCCTTATAGATGATGTCCACGGCCAGTGCCGCCCGTTCGTTCATGTCACGGGGCATGCCGTCGGTGCCCCACAGGAGGCCGACCATCAATGCGTCATATTTTTTCACCAGTTCAAGACCCGGATCGATGCGGTCGGCCTGGCACGAAACCGAGTTCACCAGGGGGCGGCCGCCTTTCTGATGGGCCTTCAGACCGGCTTCCATGGCCTCGATGTTGGTAGTGTCCAGGGACAGGGGCAGATCAACCACCTCATGGATGGTTTTCACCAGCCATTCCATCATCTCGGCACCGCCTTTACGGGCCGGGCCGATGTTGACGTCCAGAAAGTCGGAACCGGCTTCGGCTTCGGCAACAGCCATTTCCTGGACCGGCTTGGCGTCCTTTTCCTTCATCGCGGGGCCGATGGTTTTTGACATGATGTTAATGCTTTCGGCAACGGTAATCATTATAGTATGACCCTCCTCTAAAAGGTGATAACAGTTTCTTTCCGTCAGGCAGACCAGTTTTTCAAAAACGGTGTCAGGTGTGCGGCTTCACGCGGCCCGATCTGCACCTCCCAGTCCGGCAGTTCCTCGTCCAGCTCACCGCTGATGGTGGCCGCCGCACCGGGAATAATAATTTTCCTGTGCGACACCGAATCTTCTATACCGCATTTCTTCACAAAAGGCGCAATAGCGTCGGCAACAAATTTTCCGGCGGCCCAGGCCGTGAGGACCGAAAGGCCTTCGGTGTCCTTAATCAGAAGCCAGGTCGGCACCCGGCTGGATTCCACTTCACCCGAGACGATAAAATAGGTCAGGGCGAAGTTGCTGGTAATCACGATGGGCGAATCTGTGTCGGGGCTGTTTATTTCATAAATACCCTCAGTGGTCGCCATGGGACGCTGGGGGTCGGTATAGATATTCATGCGCTGCACGGCCAGGGGAAATAGGTTGTGGCCCTCAAGTTCGGACAGAATAATAATACCGCCGTACTTCGGGATAAAGGTCGAAGCGAACAGGGTTTCCTGAAGGGGATCGTCGGTCATGGTGCAGGGAAAAACAATGGTCGGGAACCCCAACGGCCTGAATTTGTCGGTCAGCGCCGCCCGGCGAATGCCGATGTGGTCCTCAAAGGACTGCCTCAGGGTCGTGGCCCCGGTGTCGATGACAATGTCCTTGAGCTTCATGTCGGTCAGCTCCTTTGTCATGGCCGCTACTTCATCAAGGGAGGAGCCCTTTACAGCCAGGGGGCATTCGTTGTCAAGGGCCAGTTGTCCCAGATCCTTGCAGTTGCCGTTTGTGGCGGCATAGATGAGGGGCTTGAGCTCTTTGGCGGCTTTCACGCCCTCGCTGAGGATATCGGTCTTTTCGCTCATGAGCACCATGTTGGACACACCGGCCTTTTTCACCTTGTCTATCAAGCCAAGAAAGGCGTTCGCATCGCCCGACGATTCCCTGAGGGCCACGATGTCGGCAAACAGCTCGAGGCCGACCCGTTCATATTTGATACCGGTGAACTTTTTCAGTTTGTCGTCCAGCACGGACCCGTCCATGCCGTCGTCAAGCAGCACACCGATGCCGGGCTTGTTGACAAAGGTTTTTTCGTGCCGGAAGATCACGTTTTCACCGCCGACTTTCAGGGCCGTATCGCCGGAGCCGATAACAACCGGACGGATAGGCGGTGCCGAAGCCTCTTCGAGCTGCTGGCGGGCTTCATCGGAAACATAGGGGCATGCATCAAGCTCCGCCTGTCCGGCCGCCAGTTTCATGGCAAAGGCCATACAGGTGGGCACCCCGCATTCCTGACAATTCGTCTTAGGAAGCAGTTTGAAAATATCTATTCCCGTTAGTGCCATTGTTTTCTCCTGTTGTATACAGTGTTTATATAAAGAATAGCGTTCACCTGGGTTATACAATCGGGTCCATGGAAAGGGCCGGATGGCCTTTTTCCTTCAGAAACGGCAGTATTTCCTCCTGAGTCATGCCCACGGTTTCATCGGCAATCATATCGGCGATGTTCTCAATGCCTTCCTGTTTGCCGCGCTCATTGAGCTTGTCGCGCATCTCGTCCTTCAGGTGCCTGGGCATCCACACCAGACGCTTGATACCGCCGTCGGCCCGCAGGTACTTGTTGGAGGTAATGTAATGCTTGCTGTGGCCCACAAACCCCGGCGTCACGGCCCCGCCGCCAACCGACCCGGCCAACGTGGTAAACTTCATCCCGCAGGGCGTATTGTCGCCGGTAAAGTCGCGGTCAACGGTCATAACTCCGTTGCACTGGTCGAGATAGGCCGCAATACACTCGAAACATCCGCACGATGTCATGGGATTGGTCATAATGCTGTAGGCGTTCACATCGGCAACATTGCCGCGGGAGGCCTGCTTGACGAATTCATTCACCCCGGTCCACTTGCCCAGGCGCTCATCAAGTATTTCACCCTTTTCAATGGGCTGGTTGGGTCCGGTGGGATTGATCTCGTAGGCAGCCTTACAGTCCAGCCAGTTGTAGGCCCCGCACAAACCAGTGCGCTCGGGGGTAACAACGCACACATGTGAAGGCGCAAAGGACTGGCACAACGTGCAGGAGTAGTAAATGCCTTCGTCCTCGTCCTTCAGATCGGCAATACGCTCGTCGCGATTCTTAAAGGCTTTCTTGGCATCTGCAAGCACTTCCTTCACCTTATCCTCTTCGGTGTAGATGGTGATCTGGACCTTGTCCAGGATGCTGCCGAAGTCCTTATGGTACATGGAGTGCAGAATATCGCCGATATGCTTAAAGGTGAAGCCTTTTTCAACGGCCTGTTTTGCGATCCTGATCCAGGCGATATCACGCTGCCCGATATGCATCAGGCCCTGGGCATAGTTGATCAGGTGGTGGATCTGCCTCTCCAGGATCGGCAGGAAATCATCCTGCATTTTACGGCCCGCAATTTCTACGTAAATGGCAAAGGGCAGTTGGGTTCCGGCCTGAATGTCGGTAATATCGGGTCCGACAACCTCGATTTTGCCGTCCTCAACCTCGTCCATCTCCTTCAGGGTCGAGAACTCAACCATCTGGGTGCGGCCGCCGCCGCATTCAAAATAGATATCGTCGCCCCGCACGCGCTCACCCTCAAAGGCCGGTCCGTAGGAAATGGGCACCGGCACTTCGGTGACGGTCACTTTCAGGCCCCGCACTTCAATGGCCTTGGCGACCATCTGGTCGTAGGGCACATTTGATAAAACATGCTCGTAGGTACAGATTCCGGTGGGCAGCACTTCCGGTATGGGGGTATCGGCTATTACGGGGAATCCGAAATTGATACACCCGGCGGCGTTTGCATACCATTCATCGGATACAAAGCCCATGGCCAGCACAAAGGCAAATATACGGTCTTTGTTGTATATAAGGTTTTGCCTGAAATCGCCGGGTTTCACACCGCCGAAGGCCATGGCCGCCCGCACCGCAAATCCCAGGGCAAACACGGCCCCGGATATGTCGGGGCTGAAGGAAACAAGGCGTGTGTTCCAGCCGATCTGTACGTCGGCGTCAACGAGCTGCTTTGAAAACGAGTCGCCGTTGTTGGCCGAAGCCATAAAGACATACAGGTTCTTGAGCTGCAGTTCTTCGGCAATCTTCTTTGCGGTTGCACTGTCGGGTGCCGCACCTACAATGGCGGCAAACCCCGGGGCGCTGCCGTCCACAAACTCAACGCCCCGTTTCCTGAGAATAACGTCGTTTGCGGCACCAAGCCAGATATTGCCCTCGCCGACGTCTTCGCTTCTCAGGTAGAAATCGGGCTGTTCGAGATAGCGCATTGACTCTTCAATCTCTTCATAAAACAGGGTCGCCATTCCGGCATCAAGGGCCGGGGCAAGGTAGGGCAGGTGGTGTTTTTCCTTGACCAGGGGCGGCAGCAGTTTTCGGGCTCTCTGGAAAACAAGCTGACAGTCACCCAGGGTCTTAACCGGAATCCCCAGCATGGCATAGATGATCGGCAGAAAGTAGGCCGTATCCGGAAAACCGATCTCCTGGTCGGGTCCATAATTACCGAGTACTCGTGCGTACCGCGACTCTACACGGTGAGCAATTTTATGAGCACCGCGAATGGCAGCTGAAGTAATTATTTTTGACACTGTTCATACCTCCTGTTGTCAGGTTTTTGGTACGTGCCAGCATGCCGGTACCCATGAGGCATGAGGCAGTGATATCATGTTAAACTGCGTCAAGCTCTCTGCGCATTTCCATATCCATCAATACGCGCTCACGGGCCTTGTCGATACCCAGGGCCTTGCGCCTGGCGTCGATATGGGCGATCATCTTTTTAGCCATCTCAATGGGATCGGGCTCAAAATCCCACTTGCCGCCCCATTCTTCCTCCAGGCCCTTGAACAGGTAGTCGGTGAACTTTTTACTGCCCAGGGTCGGAAACGTCGTGCCGAACAGGGTATAGACGCCCGATGCCACAAAATAGTGACCGATTGCGACGGCCTTCTCGCTCATCCAGCCCGGCGCGGCACCTGCGGCCGGAAGTTCCGATATGTCGTCGCCCAGGCCGCCTTCCTTGACAACGGCCGTGGCGGCAATCAGAATACGGCTGTTGTCCACACAGGCCCCGAGATGCAATACCGGGGGTATACCCACGGTCTCGCAAATTTCGGCCAGCCCCGATCCGCAGAATTTGCCGGCCGCTTCGGGCAGCAGCAACCCCTCCTTGCCGCACGCCATGGCGGCACAGCCGGTGGTCAGCACGATGACGTCGTTTTTAATCAGTTCTTTAATAAGGGTCAGGTGGTCTTCATCATGGACGCCCCTGGGGTTGTTGCAGCCCACAACACCGGCTATGCCCCTGATGCGGCCACCGATAATGTTGTCGTTCAGCGGCTTGTAGGATGCCCTGAACGTTCCGCCCAGCAGGTAGTTGATGGTCTCATGGGAAAAGCCCACCACCATATCCTCTTTCTGCTCGGGAATGTTCAGGGTTGTTTCCGAACGGTTTGGAAAGTTCTCGATTGCGGCGGTCACGATCTGCTTGGCGGTGTTGATGGGGTCGTGCTCCTCAAACTGGATATGCCGCGCGCCTTCCATCATGGCTTTGGGCGAGGTGGTGATGACCTCGGTGTGAAAATTGTCGGCTACATCCTTCACCGCCTGCATAATACACTGCACGTCGACCACCATGGCGTCCAAAGCCCCGGTCATGATGGCAAGTTCCTGCTGCAGGAAGTTTCCGGCAATGGGAATGCCGTGGCGCACCAGGATTTCATTGGCCGTACAGCACATACCGGCAAGGTTGATGCCGTTGGCACCTTTCTCCTTTGCCATGGCAAGCATTTCCGGGTCCTGGCAGGCAACAACCACCATTTCGGACAGCAGCGGCTCGTGCCCGTGCACGATAATATTTACCTCGTCGTCCTTTAAAACACCCAGGTTGATATTGCCTTTAATGGGCACCGGGGTGCCGAACATGATGTCCTGCAGCTCGGTGGCTATCATGGCGCCGCCCCAGCCGTCGCCCAGTGCGGCCCGGGCCGCATGGGTGGTGATATTTTTATAGTCCTGGTCGACCCCGATGTGGGTCCGGTGCATCAGTTCAACGATTTCGCGGTCGATGCCCCGGGGGATCATATTGTGCTTGCGCCACAGCTCCCGGCGCTTGAGCGGGGCCCGTTTGGCAAAGGTTATTTCGCCGTGCTGCCGGCCGAATTCGGCAACGCACAGCTCGCCGACTTTAACGGCTATTTCATCAACGCTCATGTTCTCAACATCGATGCCGAAATCCATGGCCACCTGCATCAGCTTCTGCACATCTTTGATGCCGTAGCCCGGTATCTCTCCCTTTGCCGCCAGCAGAAACACCTCGGCAACACCGCGACCGTGGTCGGAGTGGGCCGCGGACCCGGCGGCTACCATGCGGGCAAAGTTACGGGCCGCAATGGTTTCAGCCGTTGCGCCGCATATGCCTGTTTTCTGGGGCTCACCCTCCTTCTTAGGCGCAGGCACCCGGCAGGGGCCCATGGCACAGTGTTTACAACAGCTTCCCACGGCGCCGATGGGGCAGGGCTTCATACTCGCTGCACGGTCAAATGACGTTTCAATGCCCTTGTCCCGGGCAAGATCGATCATTTTCTGTGAAGCATCGCATACGGTAATTTTTACATCTTTTTTTTCTTTGGCTGCCATTTAACTATACCTCCATAGGTAATAGGTATCATGCACATATACTACCGCGAAAGGATCTGTGCCGTTACGCGGGTTTTTTACGCCGTTCGCTGCCGAAACCGTCACCGTACCAGTAGTGCAGGTCGGTTTTCACCTGGTGTATCATATCGTCCTTGTCGGTGACCTTCTCACGCCAGTCGTTTTTTCCCTCGGCGGTTCCGGAGTCGTAGCTTTCCTGGATCATCTTCACCTTTTTACCGGCGCAATTATCCATGTCTTTCAGTTGATATTCATAATCACCGGTAACATCTTCAATGGGGGTCCATTCCGCTGCCGGTTTAAAGGGCTCTTTTCCAACGGCGGGCTTCCCGGCTGCTTCAGCTTCATCGCCACCGGCAGCTTCGGCAGGGGCGGGGGCGGTTCCGCCGGCAGACAACACCAGGCCGCCGCCTGCTTCATCACCGTTGACACTCTTGATCAGGGCTACGGCATATCCGGGGGCAAGATCCATGGGCATGTCCATAATGCGCACGATTTCACACAGGGCGCCTTCCTTCAGGGCATCGGCAACATTTGATTCGGCCGGGGCGCGTTCCGAAACCTGAGCTGCTGCCGCTGCTTTGGAAAGATCTATTTCCTTTACCTCAAAGCCTCCCAGCTCAGCACAGTATTTCCGGATCTGTTGAATCGCCTCGGGGTGCCGCATTACAAGGATTTCCGCTCCGGCATTGAGAAGGGTCGTTGCGGTCAGGGCCTCCATGAGAATACCGCGCTTGGTTGCATCGCCCATCTGCTCGTCGGTGGGAAGTTTTGCTTCTTTGGTTTTCCAGACCTCGTCGGCCAGGTTGGATATAAACGGGCATTGCAGCTTGTCGTCATCCTGGGTCAGGGCCGCCTGGCGGATGCGCTCCATAACGGAAAATGAGTATTCAAGGCCGTACCCGAGACCGCCGGTTGTGGGGTCTATTATGATTTTATCAAGGGGCACGCCCAGGTTGTTCAGAAGGATGTTGAGCTGCTTGGCAAGGTTGATATCAATGGGGCTGTTGGCCACAACGGTCAGGTTGTAGGCCAGGGCCTGGGCACCGAGCTGCTTATGGTTGCCCTCGGAGATGGGGCCGATGATAATGTCCTTTCCCGAGCATACTTCGGCGACTTTGGAGAGTACCTCGGCGTCCTTGTCCACATTGGCGGTTCCCCATACAATCAGGGGTACGGAAACGGCGTCGGCAACGGCCTTGGCGATTTTAGCGGCGTCTTCCGCGGTGCGGTTCAGACCGTTGGGGTCGGTGCTCTTGAGCCACAGGTGTATCATATCGGCCCCGTAGACATCCTGGGCCTTTTTGGCCCAGGCAACCGGGTCGCCCAGCACGTCCCTGTACGGCTCAACGCACGCGTCGGCCCAATCATCCGGCTCGTGATCCAGCACTTGGATGGCTATGCGGGGCTGATTGGGCATTTCGCCTTCGAAGGTATAAAAGGGATAGGCCGTATCTCCACCGATCTCAAAGGCGTTTTTGCCCGAGCCGATGATCATCGACCGCACGTAACCGGTATACTCTTGTTTGGAGATTTCAACTGCCATTGTCTACCTCCTGTTGAATGTGTATGGATATTTCATGCAATACCGCCGGCGTATTTGGCCGCCTTGACGGTATTTTTCATCAGCATGGTAATGGTCATGGGTCCCACACCGCCCGGTACCGGGGTAATAGACCCGGCAATTTCCTTGGCCGCGTCAAAATCAACATCGCCCTTCAGAATGGCTATTTTTCTACCGGTCTTTTCACTGATCTTTTCGCCCACCCGGTTGACCCCCACGTCGATAACACAGGCCCCGGGTTTGATCCATTCCGGCTTCACCAGCCCCGGAACACCGGCGGCAACAATGAGAATATCGGCCCGTTTGCAGTGGCCCTCCATGTCTTTGGAGCGGGTATGCACCACGGTGACCGTGGCATTAGCGCCGTCGGCCTTCTGCAGCAGAATGTTTGCAATGGGTTTGCCCACGATATTGGAACGGCCCACCACCACAACTTCGGCCCCTTCGGTCTGTACGCCGGAGCGCACAATCAGCTCCTGGATACCGGCCGGGGTGCAGGGCAGGTATTTGGCCTCGTCGCCGCCGATCATCAACCGCCCCACGTTCACCGGGTGAAAACCGTCCACGTCCTTGTCCGGGTCGATTGCATTGATCACCTTCTTTTCATTGATATGCTTGGGAAGCGGCAGTTGCACCAGTATGCCGTGAATCGAAGGATCGTTGTTGTATGTGTCGATAAGCTCCAGCAGGGCATCCTCTGTTATGTCGTCCGGCTGGTTGTCCTGGATGGAATGGAACTCAAGCTCATGGGCGGTTTTCTGCTTGCCGGTCACGTAGCTGACCGAGGCCGGATTTTCGCCCACAAGGATGGTGACCAGCCCCGGCACCACGTTATGTTTTTCCTTCATCTCAAGCACTTCCTGATGCAGCTCCTTGCGTATTTCCTGAG
This sequence comes from Thermodesulfobacteriota bacterium, assembly GCA_028282925.1. Lineage (GTDB taxonomy): Bacteria > Desulfobacterota > WTBG01 > CAIYCZ01 > CAIRTM01 > JANQGV01. Next base: position 14,166 of record JANQGV010000222.1, on the reverse strand, counting down.
CCACATCTTTTCCGCTGATAATTTTTGCCGTCATTGCACGCTCCCGGTAAATATTTTTATGTCGTTTCGCAGTTACTTGTTTTCGTGTATCAAAGCCCAGGCCATCTGGTCCAGCGATGCAACAACCGGAGATGAATCGGGCAAATCGGTCAGGGCTTTCAACCCAATGTCGTACCGCGGCACGTTTTCATCGGCAGGAAGGATGCCCAGCAGCGGCACCCCGGTGTCGACCATGGCCTCATTGAACTGCGGCGACAAGTCGTCAGGTGCATTATTGATAACAAGATAGTTTTTTCCAACGTTTAAACCCATTTCCTGAGAAAGCTCCTTAATGCGTACCGCAGCGCGCAAACCGTTCATCGAGTAGTCCGAAACAATCAGAAGATAGTCGACTTTCTGGGCGGTCCTGCGGCTCAGGTGCTCAAGTCCGGCCTCGTTGTCTATCACCACAAAGGGATAGTTGTTGCCCAGGGTCTCCAGGAATTTTCGCAGCACATTATTTATATAGCAGTAGCATCCGGCACCCTCGGGCCGTCCCATCACCAGCATATCCAGGTTTTTTGATTCCACCAGGGCCTGGTTGAGCTTCAGTTCAAGGAAGGCCTCCTTGGGCATTCCCGGCGGCACTTCGCCCTTGCTGTCGAAAAAATCCTGCCGCGTTCCTCCAATGGTGCTCAGGTTTTTGCTGTCGTCCAGTCCCAGCGCACTGGGCATATTCGAATCAGGATCGGCATCAACCGCCAGAACCGGCTTATGACCTGCGTTTACCAGGTAGCGGATCAACAGGGCCGAAACAGTGGTTTTACCGGTTCCGCCTTTACCGGTAACCGCGATAACTGTGCTCATCAGGATACTCTCTTTCTCAACACGCCTGCTTTTTATCGGTTATGGTTTCAATCACCTTGGGAAACAGGTGCCCGTCGGTATGGGGCAGAAACATCCCCGCCATATATTTGTCCATAAAGCTGTAGTCTTCACTCAGCTCAATATTGGTCATCTTGCGGGCGATCCGCTCGCCGTCGTCAAGCAACTCGTTGGAGAGGCAGATCAGCTTTGCACCGGTAAGCGACCCATTGCCGATAAAGACAAACCGCTCTTTGGGCAACTCCGGGAGCAGCCCGATGGTCATGGCCTTTTCCAGGTCGATAAAATCGCCGAACGCGCCGGCAATAATCACGCGCTCGATGTTCTGAAAGCTGAGCCCGGCCTTTTCCAGCAAACACTGGTACCCGGCGAACATGGCCGCCTTGGCCCGAATGATATTGTCGATATCGGCCTCGGTGATGACGATGTCCTCCGGGCTTCCGGTCTCTTCCTTGTACACCAGCACGTATTCCATGCCCTCGGAACCTTTGCGGATGCGCTTTGTTTTGCAGGTACAGTTGAACTTGCCGTTCTGGTCGATCACACCGGTCTCAAGGAACTCGGCCAGGATGGATATGGCCCCGGACCCGCATATGCCCCGGGAGGTTGTCTTGTTGATGGTCACGATCATGGGTTCCAGGGTGTCCGGATTGATATGAAACCGCTCTATGGCCCCGGAGGTTGCCCGCATGCCGCACTTGAGGCCGCCGCCTTCAAAGGCGGGCCCGGCGGAGCAGGAGGCCGTCATCATCCAGTCGCAGTTGCCCACCACGATTTCACCGTTGGTGCCGATGTCGATATACAGCGACAAATCATTTTTCTGACACATCCCCGAGCTGAGCACCCCTGAGACAATGTCGCCGCCCACGTAGCTGGCCACACTGGGAAATGTGTACAGGTACACGTAATCGGCCACGTTCAGTCCGATCCGGACGGCACGGATGGGGGGCGTCAGATTGGACACCGGCGTGTAGGGGGTTTCGCGGATGTATTTGGGGTCGAGCCCCAGCAGCAGATGAGTCATCACCGTATTTCCGGCCGCCGTGACCTGTGATATACAGTCGCGCTGCACCCCGGACTCCTCCACCAGGGCATCGATTATCTTATTGAGCCCCTCGACAATGACCTTTTGCAGCTTCTCCAGTCCGTCCTTTTTTTGGGAATAGATGATACGGGTTATCACATCGTCGCCGAAGGTGATCTGGGGGTTGTACTCCGATGATTCAGCCAGCACCCGGCGGTTGTTGATGTCGACCAACTGGCCCCACAGAGATGTGGTGCCGATATCAAGTACCACGGCATAGTGCTGCCTGGTGGTATCCCCGGCTGCAATGGTGATCATTTTTGGCCGGCGCGAGCCCCTGAGCTGGTGCTCGCCCAACTGCGACTCCATCCTGGTCTGGACGATGGTGGTGGTTACCTTCCAGTTTGATTCGCGCAGCTTGCGGGAAAGGGACTTCAACAGCAGAAAATCAATGGAAATGCTCTCAAGGTTATGCTGCTGCTTTAAGGCCCTGAGCAGCCGGTTCAGGTCGCTGGTGTTGTCGTCAAGAGTGGGTGGGTCTATTTTTACGGCAAATTTCTTGATCGCCGGACTGTACCAGGCGCCTCCCACCAGCCGTTCCAGTTCCTGGGACGATACATAGCGTCCGCTGTACTCCCGGGCATAGGCAACCCCGGCATCATACAGACCGGCCTCCCGGGGCACGGTCACTTCCACGTCGCCGGTCAGGAAACAGCGGCACGCAAGCCGGAATCCTTTTTCGATATCTTCCTGGGAGAGGGTAGCGCCGTCCCGGTAGTCGACGGAGCCCGAGGTTATCCGGACCCTGCATTTTCCGCATGCACCTTCACCGCCGCAGGCCGCGTTGATATGGATTCCTGCGTCCATGGCTACGTCAACCAGATTAGCCCCCGTGTCGGCTTCGACTTTCCGGTCGATCGGCTGAAAGTGTACGGTTGCTTTTTTCATGCAATTGGTCGTTTTTACATGCCTATGAGTCTATTTTCTTATTTTTATGCCACCATCATAGTACTATTCAGGTCAACAGTAAACGCTTTTATTAAAAAAGTACTAAAATTTCACACCGCACCGGTTTCGATCCGCCCGCTAAAAAAGTCCTTTCACCTTGCCGGTTTCCACATCCACGTCGATGCGGCGGAACGCCGGATCGGAACAGGTGCCCGGCATGACCTTGATGTCGCCGGCAATGGGCACGATAAACCCGGCCCCCCGGTATACCAGGATACCCCGTATAGGCAGGGTCCAGCCCTTGGGGCGTCCTTTCCGGCCCGGATCGTGTGACAGGCTCAGGTGCGTTTTCACCATACAGCAGCCCAGCTTCTGCAGTTCCGGGTCGGCTTCGATGCGCTCGGCCGCCTCACGGGCCTCGGGCAGGTACTCAACCCCGTCGGCACCGTAGACTTCCCGGGCAATCAGATCCACCTTGGTGCGCAGGGGAGCTTCTTCTTCGTACAGGAATTTAAAGCTATGTTTTTCCTCACAAGCGTCGATAACGGCCTGGGCCAGGTCTGTTGCGCCTTCGCCGCCTTTTTCCCAGTGCTTGGAAACCACGGCCCGGGCACCGGCTGCCTCAACCAGTTTCTTGATAACGGCCACCTCGGCATCGGTATCGGTATAGAAATGGTTGATACACACAACCGGCGCTATACCGCTCTTCTTCACGATATCGATGTGGGCCAGCAGGTTTTCCACGCCTTTTTCCACCAGTTCGGTGTTTTCGTCGGTATAGGCGCTGTCAAGGGGCTTACCCGGCACCACCGTGGGCCCGCCGCCGTGCATTTTCAGGGCCCGCACCGTGGAGACGATAACCGAACAGTGGGGCACAAGCTTGCTGAAACGGCATTTCAGGTTCCAGAACTTCTCAAACCCGATATCGGCCCCGAAGCCGCTCTCGGTCACATGGTAATCGCCCAGCTTCAGCCCCAGTTGGTCGGCGATAATGGAGGACTGTCCGATGGCGATGTTGGCAAACGGACCGGCATGCACCAGTACCGGCTGACCCTCCAGGCTCTGCATCAGGTTGGGGTTGATGGCCTTATGCATAAAGGCGGTCATGGCGCCGTCCACTTCCAGGTCGCCTGCCGTTATGGGCTTTCCGGAGGTGTCGTGGGACACCACGATTTTTGCTATTCGTTGCCGCATGTCGGCCAGGCTGGTGGAAACGGCCAGAATAGCCATAACCTCGGACGACACGGTTATCTGGAACCCGCTTTTCATCATAAAACCGTCCATTTTCCCGCCGATACCGATATGAACATTGCGCAGGGCCTGGGCGCAGAAATCGATGGCCCAGCCCATGGTCATGCCCTTGGGGTTGATATTGAGCCGTTTCAGGTTCTTTTTGGCCAGCACCGCGTCGTTATAATTGTATTCGTGCTGCAGGCGGCTGGTCAGGGCCACCATGGCAAGGTTGTGGGAGTTGGTTATGGCGTCGATATCGCCGGTGAGCCCCAGGCTCAACTCCGACAGAGGTATGCACTGGGCCAGTCCGCCGCCGGCCGCCGATCCTTTAATATTGAATGTCGGTCCCCCGGACGGCTGGCGTATGGCCCCGGTCACCTTTTTGCCGAGGCACCCCAGACCCTGTACCAGTCCCATGGTGGTGGTGGTTTTGCCTTCGCCCAGCGGGGTAGGGGTTATTGCGGTGACTTCAATGTATTTCCCATCAGGCCGGTCTTTCAGCCGCTCCAGTATCGTGTGATAGTCCAGTTTACCCACGTAGTGGCCATAGGGCAGAAGCTCCATTTTATCGATTTCCAGCTCTTCGGCAAGCTGGTATACGGTTTTCATGTCGGCTTCTGCAGCTTCAGCAATTTCCCAATCCTTCATTTTTGTTGGATCAAGATTATTCATGACCATCTCCTTAACTGTTTGTAATTTGTACTCAGTTAAAAATTATTTGCCTGTGTATGTCAACTAAATAATAACGCAACAGAGCACTGTTTACGGCACCTCAAGCCGGTGCATGTTTCACAGTCTGTTGCACCCCGTCGCCCTAGGTAGAAATACCCAATTACCACTTCCGGCATCAGCGATCAGGAACGTACAGTAATAAGGATCAGGAAATGCTCTATATCGTAGTAGCCCCTGCTGTAAGCGAGAGGTTGTTTTCTTGTAAGAAACCAGCCTGCTTGCTCTTACGGCTCTTTTTGGGTGTTACGAAGATGGCGTTAGGCAAATGTGTTCTAACTTTTACTATATAGTATATTTTCAGGGAAAATTTTCTAAATATTTCTGTTTGACAGTAAAAAAACTGCAAACTATATTTTAAACGTCAGTAACTTTTACTAAAAGAGGTCCGCTATGTGTCAGATGAACGTTATTTTAATGCGTAATAACCATCCGGAAACCATCATGGAAGAGGTTTCGCGGCTCGAAGTCCGGGACAACGAAATTGTTCTTTCAACACTGTTCAATGAAACCAAAACGGTCCATGAGGCTACCATCAAAGATATCGATTTTGTAAAAAACATTGTTACTCTTGCCACATTTGAGGACTAACCATGACCGACATTGAAAAACTGCGTATCCTGATACCACACTGGATCGAGCACAACACCGGCCACGGAACCGAATTCAAATCCTGGTCCGCCAAGGCCCGCACCGAAGGCAAGCCGGGTCTTGCCGCGCAGCTTGAAAAGGCTGAAGCCCGTATCAACGAGGCCAACCAGGAGCTTGAAAGCGCTCTGGCGCTGCTCGACGATACGGAGTAAGACCGGTACGTCAGGAATGCGGCACCTCGGCTTCGGCCAGCAGCCTGCTGGCTTCGGTTAAAAAGCCGCCTACCGCAGCACCGCTTTGCAACCCGCACAGCAGCAGTGCATCATGCAGAATACAGTAAGCCTGCGACCCGCAGGACCCACCGATCAACAGGCAGTTGATACATTGCAACACATCGTCGATTATTTCAGCGCTGTATCCCCATTGCAACAAAAGGCCCCGGTATTTTTCGGCGAATTCCCCGGGCAGCTCTCCCGCCTTGTCACAGGTATCCGCGGCCACGGGATACAGGTACGCAACACAATAGACCGGCGCCGGGTCTGCGGCTTCCTTTGCAAGCAACCGCTCAACCGCGTCAATCAGTATATCGGCTTTTTTCAGGGCCTCACGGTTTCCGCCCAGGCAGATACGCATTTCCTTATCCAGCACGTTTTTAAGCAGGCCCTGCTTGTCGCCGGTGGATTGGGCGATCTCCTTGAGGCACTCGGCGGCATATTTGCAGTGTTCGGCACAGCCCAGGTCCAGGCGGGGGTTGGGGTTGAGGGTATCGCAGTTCTTACAGCGCCGGACCGAATCGTCCTTGAAAAATTCAACCTGTTCCCCGCACTCCCTGCACGCAACGGTGAAGATATCGTCGAACCGCCAGTAGCGGGTGTCCTGTCCCGGGCATTTCATCACTACACCTCAAAAAGAGCTTTTTATTTTCTACTGGTTCTATATATAATGTAGCATCTGATAAAAAACATTGATATATGTCAAAGACTGGAATAAAAGAAAAGCGTATCTGTTGACGGACCGACTGGATAGGAAAAAAAGAACTTTTTTACACCATAACCATTCATATGGGGGAACATGGTATGAAAATCGATATCCAGAAAGAGTATGTAGAGTTTATTCCGGAACATGATGATGAAGTGCTGAAGCTTGAAGCCCTGTGGCGCCTGATGGTAGACTGCGCCCGCTTCAACAAAAAGCTGGTGCCCATCGGGGAGTATTTCCCAAAGGATGAGGCCAAGCGTGTTGCCCGTTTTGCCATCGAGGGCGAGAAGGGCGGCAACGGAGATATGTACCCGGAAGTATATGTTGACAGGGACTGCCGGGCCTATTGCCAGACCTGCAACAAATACGTGGAGCTGCAAAAGGGCGAGCGGGTACCCCCGTGCTGCGGCAAACTGATGGAAATACTGGATTGAGACGCGGTTTCTCTTTGTTGTAACCCGTTTCCAGAAGAATGATACCCCTGCGGTCATACTACGCAGATCCTGAACTTTTAAACAGTAAGGTATTGGAATATGATCACATTTAAGCCCAACGGCACGTCCGTCCTGCTGGGGAGCCTACCCCATGAAAATCACAAAGAGGCAACCGAGTTCATGCTGCACCACACTCCGGATATTCCGGGCTGGATTCAGCTCCCGAAATTTCCCGCAGAGGGAATGCTCAACCAGTTCATGGCAGGACTGCCCGGTGGGGCCACCCGTGAGACCACCCTGTATGTAGACGCCGCAGCAGACTCGTTTCACACTGATATGGCTGCGTTTTATGAGGAGTATCTTACAGTAACCGAGGCCCCGGAAGCTCTTGCAGGATCGCGTTTTGCGCTCCCGGAAAAAGACGCGCCCGGGTTCAACGTGCTTCAGCAGGTGCTCACAGAGCAGGGCGCAAAACCAGCGGCCGTCAAGGGTCAGATAACCGGGCCGGTTACCCAGGGCATCGGCCTCAAGGATCAGGACGATAAATACGTGTTTTACGACGACACCCTGCGTGACATCATCGTTAAAATGATCGGTCTCAGGGCCCGCTGGCAGGCGGTTGCGTTGGGCAAAAACGGCGCCCAGTCAATCGTATTTTTTGACGAGCCCGGCATAGTGAGCTTCGGCTCTTCGGCCTTTATCGGCCTGTCACGCGACCACATCCAGGCCGCCCTGACCGAGGTCATTCAGGAAGTGCACAACGGGGGCGGGCTGGCAGGAATCCACGTTTGCTCCAACTGCGACTGGTCGTTGATCTTCGACGCCAAAACAGACATCATCAGCTTCGATGCCTATTCCTACTTCGACCGCTTCATCCTGTACCCTGATGCTTTAAAAGCGTTTCTTTCTCAGGGCGGCATCCTGGCCTGGGGTATTGTGCCTACATCCGGGGCAGAGAGTATCGAAAAGGAGTCGGCCGATTCGCTTTTTACCACATGGCAGGAGCAGGTCGCCCAGGTAGAAGCCCTCGGGTTCAGCAGGCAGCAGATCGTGTCGCAAACCATCATCTCGCCCAGTTGCGGCACCGGCTCCATGAGCATGGAGCACGCCGCAAAAGTGCTCGAAATGACCCGCGACCTGTCTGCCAAAGTCCAGGCGCTGGTGTAAGACACCCTGTATTGTTTGCACTATTGATCGCGTTCAGTCAGCTAAACTCTACATTTGACAATAACTTAAGTTCTGTTAGTATATAATCACCGTCTGGAAAGCACAGGGTAACCCGGACAGCAATGTAGGGTAACAAAAGCCACACCTTCAATTACCTGTTTCAGGTGATTGAAGGAAAAGCCATTCCGCAACACAGTTTTCAACATTTCTTTAAAACGATAGGTTACTGTAAATACAGGTGCGTATTTGTACTAAGAAAATGCATACAGTGTCATCTTAAATTGCACATGAGCTTTTGAGCGATCAGCAGGGCATAACGCGATATGGATAATCAATCCAAAATTCTTGTCGTAGTTCCAGCCTATAATGAAGAAAAAACTATTGCGACGATAGTTGACAACCTCAAGCAGCAGGCCTCTGAATTCAACCGAATCTTCGTCAATGACGGTTCCACGGACCACACCGCTGAAATCCTCCATACTCTTGGTGAAAACGTAATATCGCTTCCGTGCAATCTGGGCTATGGCCGCGCATTGCAGACCGGTATGCTGTACGGCCTGAAACACGGATATGATATCCTGGTTTTTTTTGATGCCGATGGACAGCATGTTGCTACGGATATTCCGGTCATGGTATCACAGCTGCAGAATTCCGATGCAGACATGTTCATAGGCTCGCGGTTTGTAGACGACACCGGCTACAAAGCATCGTTTGAGAGAAAAGTAGGCATGGTCGTATTTTCAGGGCTCATTAGAATTATTACCGGCCAGCGCATCTATGATAGCACCAGCGGCTTTAAAGTAATGCGGTCTAAAGTGGCAAAGCTTCTGAGCGAAGGTGTTTTTTCAGATTTCACTGCTGAGTCGCTGATCAATCTTGTTTTACGGGGCATAAAAATCCAGGAGTATCCCATTACGGTGAAGCAGCGTCTCCACGGCGAATCAATGCATTCGTTTCGCAGCATTATAACCTATCCGCTTAAAACGCTCTTTCTTATCTTTGTCGGGATTGTAGATGTGTATTTTAATAAAAAAGAGGATAAAGGGTGAGCCTGCATTCTATTATTATTATTGAAATTGTCTGTATCTTTTTAATCAGCTGGATCATCAACCTGACCAGGGCCAAGAAACTCTATGTCGGATTCAGCGTCATCTGGTTTCTAACCGTAGTTGGTCTGATGACCCTGTCTGCCTCACCATTTTTGCTTGAGTGGCTGGGGAAAATACTGGGTATTACCATTATCGATTCAGTTGTGGCAATGATGTGCTACATGTTTATTTTTATTTTAATCGTTCTCATTAATTTATCAAAGCAGGTATCTATTCTTGCAAACAACGTTACCCAGATAGCACAGTCCATTGCACTTGAAAAGGATACTGCTGCAACGCACGATTCGCAAAAAAATGCATAGTAATTAAGTTTCAGGGGGGGTTGTACACAATTATCATTGTGGGGTGGGGGCCCAGCAGTGTTAACCGGCAGTCTCGCAAGAACCAAAATACAAAAAATAAGGTTCATGCTTGCAAACATGAACCTCTGGGATTCGCTCGCCCTCTTTACGCTCATTGCATGTATCTATATAGGTGCATGCCTCTATCTTGCCATTCCCATGCCGGTAGGGGTGTACAACGATTCACGGGAATATATCAAAGTAGCCCAACATTCGATCTTCAGCTATGAGTTCTGGAACGCACTCAGGCCCGTTACGGTTCCCCTTTTATTAAAAATCGCACAATACCATCTCTCTGTGTATACCTGGCTGCAAACCGCACTCTTCTGCGGCGCCTGGCTATTTTTTACTTATTCGGCAGGTATGCATATTAAAAAACCTTCGCTACGTATATGCGCATGGATCATCCTGCCGGCATTCAGCCTGTCAAAGGACCTTTTTTTCTGGAACCGGACGGTATTGTCTGAAAGTTTATCAATATCGCTTATGGTTTGTATGCTGGCGCTCTATCTGCACCGGACCGGTCGCCTTGCCGGCGGCAGGTCGGAGACCCGCCTGCAAACCTTTATCTTTAATTCGATTTTTGCGTTCGTTATGATTTTATGGTCTTTCAGCCACGACAGTAATGTATACAGCATTTTGTTCACCGCCGGCATTATCTTCGTATTGCAGCTCATATTCAAAAACAGATTCAAACCGGTACGAGTGCATATCTATGTCGGAATTCTTATCATTGGTCTCCTCTTTATACTCCAGACCCATCAGGCCGCCAACGGATACCGCTGGCAACGCCCCATGATGAACATACTGGGGTTGAGAATTATCGACAACAAAGACCATTACCGCTTTTTTGTGGAGAACGGCCTGCCTGATACTGCTGCAGTGCGCAAAACCGGCAGAAAATCCTTTTTTCAACATCAATGGCCCGACATCGACCAATGGCTCGAATCGTCGGCAAAAAAAACCTACATATTGCATTTGTTAAAACGCCCGTTGTATCATACCTGCTACCCCTTCTATATGTGGATCAAGCATATCGACACGAAGATGTTTGAATTTTACGGCACATTCGTAAACATGCCGCCGCCGCCCGCATGGCAAAAAATCATCACGGCTGTAACCTATCCCCGCAAAGCGTTTCTTTTCATTGTACCGGCGGCTCTTATGCTGCTGGCAATACAGCTCAGGCGTATCATTATCGGGTCGTCGTCATGCCCTTTTTTTCGATTGCTGATTATTATATTGCTGCTGGGAGCCCCTGTCCGGGCCTTTATCGGATGGCATGGTGACGCGATAGAAGTTGGAAGGCACCTGTTTGGTTTTACGTTTCACATGCGCCTTGTCGTTCTTTTGATTATCATCGATTATTTGAACAACTACAGCTGGAAAAAAATCCGTGCGGAAGAAGCTTTAAAAGCGGAAACCTCCATCGAGCCCGAGGAACAAACTACTGATAAATGCCAGGGGGCAGGGGGCAGGGGGGGGTAGCAATAAAAACGGTTCACCCGCTTCAGCGCTGCATCAGGTAAGAACACCTTTTGCATATTGCCGGGACGGTGTTACTGTGCAGGCTTTCCTTAAAGCGTAACGCCTCATCATACTTTCCTACGGTTCCCCACTTTTCTTCTGGCCCAATGACACAGCATGGAGCAAGGCTCAGGTCCGGGGCGATATTTATGTAGGATATGCCGTTATAACAATAGGGGCGCACATTGCCACCCAATAAATAGCCGTGGGCATTGTCCGGAAGCATTTCAATATCCATGTCGTACTGCAAGCGCAATGTGTTTTCTAATTCCTTAAAGGCAGCCACTTTATTTTGTATGTGCTGCACATCAACCTCTTCGGCGGCATAATCGTCAAAGTGTCCGAAATAAAAATGCCGGATACCGACTTTGTGAGCAAAATCACAGGCATCCGATATTTCCCGCGTGCTTCGGGAGTGCTTGTGCATTGAAATTCTCTGTGGGTCGAACACTCCGGCTTCGGCCCACGATACAATCTGTTTTATCATTTCAGCGTTGTCGTTATAGTAGGAGATATTGATCCAGCTCAGCCCGGCATCCCTTAATTCCTGCAGTATCTCGCGGGTAAACAGATCGGCATTAGTCGTTAACGAAACAAAAACTTTTCTTTCTTTCAGCCTTTTTATTATATCCGGCAAACCGGAATGGGTTAACGGTTCACCACCTTTCACGCTGACCCAGATCGGATTTTTAAACAACGGTGAATTCAAAATAGTATTCAGGTTTTCCTGGTTCAGCTTCTTGATCTCGCGTTTCTCGTTCAAAAGATCGCTATACATGCAACCTTCGCATCTGCGGTTGCATTTTGTCGTTATCAGTAAATGCACATTCGTCGGTCTGTTTATTATATATTTATATATACCAGCCAGGCCGGTTTTCCTGTAGACAGGGGTCAGCATATATACCGATATTTTAGACAGCAACCGGTAATCTCTGTCTTTGACTAAATCAAGTATTATTCGGCTTCGTATTTTCATAATGCTGGATGTATGCAGGGTAAAAAAAGAGACTGTTATCGCACAGTATCAGGCAACGTCTACCTGATGATTCTTTACAACCGACAATAAAAATTTTTCAAATATAATAACAAAAAAATATTTTTACACATCATTGTTTGTTATTGGATACATTTTAACCGACAAACGCATAATACACAACAATAACTTGACTAAATCCGGTTCTGAAAGTACCATTGTCGGTACACGAAACACCCTTCATCGCAGTCTAACCCATACAGAGAATCGGGTATCCAATGACACAGCATCAAAATCAGGTCCACCTGACTCGTCAGCCTTGGTTTTCACCTGTTGTAATGGTTCTTTCATATCTCGTGCTGGGGATCGTGCTCATACCATTCTATCGATACCAGCTCAACCCTGATGGTGTAACCTATATTTCCATTGCGCAAAAATACCTGCGTGGCGAGTATCTCGATGCTATTAACGGCCATGCATATCCCATGATCTCATGGCTGCTTGTTCCGCTTCTCGCCCTTAAAATCAATCCACTGCTTGCAACCAAAATTTTTAATCTTATTGTCGGCGCTATCGCCATAATAAATATCTATCTGCTGTCGCGTAAATTTGCTCTTTCTCAAAAAACAACCGTCTCACTGCTTCTGGCTGCCATACCTGCGGTACTGTCCTTTGCCTATCTGTACATTACACCGGACATGCTGATGTCAGCGGTAATCCTTACGTACATACTCATTGTCACCAAAGACCGTTTCGCCGAGAACTGGACAGATGGTATCATCGGCGGAGTTGTGGGCAGCATCGGCTATTTGACCAAAAGCTTCTTCATGCCTTTTTTCATCGTCCATTTTCCGCTCATGTGCATTATCCGGTTTTTCAGCAGCAGGGGTAAGCAGTCCCGGCTGAAAATCACGGTCAACTGTGTTGTGGGCATAGGGCTCTTTGTTTTTATAAGCGGCCTTTGGGCTTCGGCAATCAGCACTAAATACGGTCACATGACCGTGTCGTCCCAGGGGCCCATCATATTCAACATGATCAGTCCCTATCCGAAGACAGTGGAACCCTTTGCGGAACCTCCCAACAAAACCGCCATCAGTATATGGGAAGATCCCAGAGAGGCCCTGCAGAGCAGCGGCTGGAACCCCCTCGGATCATTAAATGACTTCAAGCACTGGGTTAAGGTAATTTTGAGCAATTTTGGTGAAAACACTCTGTATTTTTTCACCTTTTCCCCTCTGGCGTTTGTGCTCTGCCTTGGCTGTTTCCTGTATTTCCTTAAAAAACCCGGGGCATTCCCAAACAGATCAATGGTTATCCTGACCTGCTTAACCATGCTTATTTACGGCGGCGGGTATACCATTCTGCTGTCCCGTGAACGCTTTTTGTGGCCGCTTTTTTTACTGTTCATGCTCCTTGGTGGTTATTGCTTTGATTTTGTGCTGCAAAAAAGGTCACTCAGTACAAAGGCAACCATCCTGTATGTTGTTTTTGCACTTTCATTCCTTGCTATTCCCGCTAAACACTTCTATGAAAATTTTAATAACGGTAAGAATATCTATTTTTTAAGCAAAAAAGTGTCTCCCCATATAGCTCCGGGCTCAAAAATAGCAACAGACTCATTCTGGTTTGAAAGCCTGTACACAGCCTATCACCTTCAGGCCCAAATTTACGGTTCCAGTGAAGGACTCACCCTCGACGAACTAAAAAAAGAGCTTGATACCTATGCAATAGAGTACATCATTGCATGGAAGCAGGACCCGTTAACCGATGAATCATGGCAGAAGATTGCAACAGTCACCAGCCATGGTTTAGCGCCTCTAAAAATTTACCGTATTAAATAAACTAGTCTGCACACATCATCATGCCCCGACACCGGACCCATGAAGATGGCGCTTTCAACGTGATGCATACTCAAAGGTTAAGATTCAAACCCAGTCTTTGACTTTGAATATATGAAAACAAAAGTATCGTTTCTGCTTCCTCTTTCCTTTATCTTCTGGGTGCTCCCCTTTGTTTCAGCCTGCATATGCTTATCCGGATACTGGATATCTGGCAATGATGAGTATGCATTTTGGGGTATTTTAGTCCTTTTCATTGGGGGCGCCTTAACGGTATGCGGTCTCATAGCAATAACTGCATACAGGCGTATTGGTGAATTCAAGTTGTAAGTGCACCATATACAGTCTGCCAAAGGACTTCATGGGGTGTCCGGTAGTTTAGGCATTTTCTCGGTCTATGATTAAGCTTT
>JANQGV010000156.1 GCA_028282925.1 Thermodesulfobacteriota bacterium | reverse complement strand
AATTATAATTAAAAAAATAGTTTTAGATTAATTGGCACAATTATTGTTATATTTTATTGTTATATTTTATTTTTAGGGCAGGTATACACAAAATATACTGCTAAAAACGCAAAAAGGAATGGTACATGATTGCCGCACACAACAATCAGGCGATGAAAATACTGCTGATTGAAGACAATCCTGCAGATGCCCGCATGATCAGAGAAATGTTGGCCGATTCCTTGGATTTTTTTGATCTACAATGGGTTGAGCTTTTAAGCCGGCTTCCAGAGTGTAGAAATGGTGCACCGTTTGATAGTGTTCTGCTTGATTTAAATCTGCCGGACAGTCAAGGGATTGAAACCTTTGATACGGTTCAGGCCCGTCTTCCGGGTATACCGATTATCCTGCTTACCGGGCGGGATGATGAAGAGGCCGGAACACATGCCGTCCGGAGGGGGGCACAGGAGTACCTGGTAAAAGGAAAAGTTGATGCGGAAACACTGGCTCGCTGTATAAAATATGCCATTGAACGGAATCGGCTGATAAATGAGTTGCGGAACGAGACAAAAGAAGTTGAGGAAAGCAAGCAGCGTTTGCACAGCATCATTGAAACCAATTTTGACGGCTTTGTTATTGTCGATCAGCAAGGCCGTGTTCAGTTTGTAAATCCATCCGCTATGAAAATGCTGGACTGCAAAAAACCGGGGGAGATTATCGGCACACCGCTTGGGCTGCCCGTCGTCAGCGGGGAAAAGACGGAAATTGAGCTGATAAGCCATAATGGAGGTAGTGTTACGGCTGAAATGCGGGCAAAGGATATTCAATGGGCTGGTGCATCGGCACACCTCGTGCTGCTGCATGACATCACCGGTCAAAAAAAGATGGAAGAGAACCTGATGCGCCTGGCAACGGTTGTGGAGCAGGTTGACGAGTGTATTTTGATAACGGATACAAAGGGCAATATCCAGTATGTAAACCCGGCTTTTGAGTCGGTTTCCGGATATGAGAGTGAAATGGTAATGGGTCGAAACCCCCGCCTGTTTCAAAGCGGAAAGCAGCCGGAGGTGTTTTACAGCCGGCTTTGGAATACAATTACCCGGGGGAATGTATGGAAGGGGCGTTTTACAAACAAGAAAAAAGACGGGACCTTGTATGAGGTCGAGGCCACCATATCACCGGTAAAAAATGCTGCCGGCGATATTACCAATTATGTTGCCGTAAAGCGCGACATAACTGAAGCACAAAAAACGCAGATGCAGCTTCGGCAGGCGCAAAAAGTGGAGGCCATCGGCACACTGGCCGGCGGCATTGCACATGATTTCAACAACATTCTGACGGCCATTATCGGCTATACGGAAATCAGCATGCAGCAACTGCCGGAAGACGGCCCCATAAAAAGCAATCTTGACGAGGTATACAATGCCGGCAACCGGGCCAAGTCACTGGTAAAACAGATTTTAACATTCAGTCGCCAGGCAAATGAAGAGCGTGTCATCATGCAGATGAAGCCGGTTGTTAACGAGGTGTTGCGGCTGGTTCGGTCAACGTTACCCACAACCATAGAAATCAGGGGAAACATCGCCGGCAGAACATATATCCTGGCCGATCCCGCGCAGATCCACCAGGTCGTATTAAATCTGTGTACAAACGCTGCCCAGGCCATGTATGAAGAACAGGGGCTCATAGAGGTCGGTTTGGAAGATACGGAGCTTGACGGCGCCTTCGTAGCACAATACCCGGAAATCAGTCCCGGCCCTTTTGTCATGCTTACCGTGCGTGATACGGGCTGCGGCATGACCGACGACATCCTGGAAAATATTTTTGACCCCTACTTTACGACCAAGACTCTTGACGAAGGGACAGGACTGGGGCTTGCCGTGACCCATGGGATTGTAAAAAGTCATGCTGGACTGATAACGGTCGCCAGTGAACCGGGGAAAGGAACGATGTTCCAGGTGTACCTGCCCAGCGTCAAACACCATTCTGAAGGTCAAACCGTCAAGCGGCAGCCCATGCCCAGGGGCTCCGAGCGAATCCTGTTTGTCGACGATGAGGCGGCACTGGTGAATGTGGGCAAAAAGATGCTGAGTAATCTGGGGTACCGGGTTGAAACAAGAACGAGCAGCCATGATGCATTGAACATATTTAAATCAGATCCGGGTGGTTTTGACCTGGTTATCACCGACTTAACAATGCCGCACATGACCGGGGATGTGCTGGCGCAGGAGCTTGTCAAGACCAGAGAGGATATACCGGTCATCCTCTGTACCGGCTTCAGCAAAAGGATGACGGAGCAAAAAGCAAAGGAAATCGGCATAGCGGCATTTCTTATGAAGCCCCTGATTATGCGGCAAATCGCGGAAACCATTCGCGAGGTGCTGGATAATCGGCAGACAAGCGCAAACAGATACATAACGAGTAGTGAAAGGCAAAAAAGGTGAGTAGTGCAATGAACAAAATCATATTAAAACTCTTTGTGACCGGCCGAACCCTGCGCACAAGAAACGCCATCGCCAACCTGGAATCGATCTGCAAAAACGAACTGGACGACCGGTATGAGCTGACCGTTATCGACGTGCTTGAACGGCCGCAACTGGCGGAGAATGAAAAAATCATGGCAACCCCCACCCTTATCCGGGAGCTGCCTCCCCCGGTCAGGCGCATCATCGGCGATCTGTCTGATCAGGATAAGGTGTTGATCGGGCTTGATTTGCAGAAGCCCGCAGGGGAGGAATAACGGCTTTAACCGGCATTGGATGGTCTTCAGATG
>JANQGV010000055.1 GCA_028282925.1 Thermodesulfobacteriota bacterium | reverse complement strand
AGATTCGGTCCCCACCTTCCAACACCAACAATACCGATTTTTATCATATCCCCACGTCTCCTCTTATTCCGGTGTGAATGTTAAAAAAACCAACATGTCGATTTTCGTTTCACCTGCATCACTGGTGTGGCAGAAAACCACCCTTGAGACCATTTGCACCATGATGCCTGCCGCTGTAAACAAACATAATAGGGGCCATCAGGCCCCCCACCATTTTTTATACGTTGTAAGGTATACTATAAAATATCCCAACAAGGATGACGCCGCCTAAGAAAAGTATTTCAATAGCCTGATTATACCCATTTTAGCACTCTGACGATGTGCTGAAGTGCTGGAGCCGCTTTGTATCTCTTCTTTGTTCTCATGATAATATAAATATGACTTGAGCATCATCTCCTCATTGGTTAAGGTGGGATGCCATTCAAGAGACGTCTTTATTTTGGCGGTATCAAAAATAAAACTTTCAGCTATCATCTTATACTGATACGGCCCCAACGGGGAAAGACCGAGCTTGTAAAAGAACTTCATTGCCATAATCGTCGGGCCCTTGGGCAGCGCAACCACGCGGGATGATGATCCGGCATGGTCTATAACATATTGATACACTTCCTTGAAAGACTTTACGTTATCACTTCCTATGTTGAATAGTTCGGTGTTATTCGTCTTTTGGTAGGCCTGAAAACATGCTTCCGCTAAATCTTTAGCATAAATAAACTGGTATACATTGTCGCCGCCCCCAACCACGTAAACCTTCCGGTTCTCATCGATGAATTCATAGAGAATCGATAACAGCCCGAGACGGCCGGCATCCATGATTGTGGGACAACGCAGTATAGTAATATTTATGGAGTCCTTGTATTCGAGGAGGATTTTTTCGCCTTCCCACTTGGACACACCATATATTTCAACAGGATGTGGTGCGTCGGTTTCCAGAACCTTCCTGTTGAAGGGATTTCCCCACAAACAGTTGCTCGAAGTAAAAACGATATGGGGCACTTTGTGTTTTATCGCGGCTTCTACGACCCGACGCGTACCGTCGACATTTGATGTCCAGAGAAGATTTTTATCGGAAACATTATGGGCAAGTTGGGCCGCCAAATGGAAAACCACATCGAATGAACCGTATTTTTTAAAACAGGCATCGAGCTGATCGGCACTGCGGATATCTGCTTCCAGCGCAGAAGTTCCGGGAACATTGTCCACATCGGGCACAAGATCATAAATGACCGATTCAATGCCCTTGTCGGACAAATATTTTTTCATTATGCTTCCAAAGAAGCCTGCTCCACCCGTTATGAGTGCTTTCATGGCTGATGTCCTATATGAATTTCTATTGCAGGGCAATCATCAATCACACATGCAACGTCCCGGGACCATCGTCATACCAACCGGATCATTACGCTTTTTTGTTCTTGATTTCCTCGAGGTATTCCTTCTCTTCGTTCACCTCAAACGTATCCCAGTTGGCGCCGAGAATGTTCTGTGCCCCCTTGATACCCGTTTCAAGGGAATGGTCAAGATTATTGTATTTATATGTTCCATACCGTCCGATCATTTCCAAATTCTCGAACTGCTTGAGATAGTCCCGAATTGTAATCAGCGGTTTACTGAAACCGATTTCATAGCTGGGATAGGCCTTTTTCACTCGTTCAATTTTATAATCAACCACTTTAGCGGTCGAACCGGGAGCAATGCCCGATTCCTCAAAATCTTTCTTTGTTTTCTCACAGAGGTCTTCGTCACGCATATTCCAGACATCATCACCCTCGTTGCAAAAGTATTCAAAGACGACACAGGATTTTGATTCAGGGGCCATGGCCCTGCTCCAGTTTTTCGGCTCATGCAGTCTGCCGAAATCGATATGCGGCTCATGCACATAAATCCAGGTCTCATCGGTAACTGAAGGCAGGTCAAACATTAAAGCAACACAAACCAGCTCACGATACCGCAACGATTGCGCCGCCCGGACGACATCATCAGGCGGTGCAGGCTGAAGCGATGTCACAAGCTCGGTAATAGGCATACTGGAAATAACAAAGTCGGCCTCGACCTTCTCTACCCCTCCGTTCATCGCATACTCAACCGCGGTGATTCGTTTACCGTTATGGTGCAATGCTGTGGCGGGGGCATTCAACAATAGGCTGTTTTCGCCCTTGATGGTCTCCGCAAGCTTGTCGCAGATAACACCGATACCCAGGCGGGGATAACTGAAATGCTGCACAAGGGAGGTGGCATCCTTTTGGCGCCGTGAATAAAACGCATCAATAATGGCCGTACGCAAAGAAAGTCCCTTTATGCGTTGCGCTCCCCAGGCGGCCGATATCCTGTTGCAATCAATACCCCACACTTTTTCAGTATACGTCTTAAAAAAAAGTTTATACAACGGGGTTCCGAACTCCTTAACCATCCACTGTTCAAGGTTTGCCGGTTCCACGTCCGGGCGCAGGCGTTCCAGGATATAGTTAAACATAATTGAAGTTGCGGTAAACAGACCAAGACCGAGCATTGCGTTGGCAGGCTTCAATGGGTAGTCAAAAAACTTTCCGCGCAGCAATATTTTGCTCGAGCGATCCACCATTACCTTTTCCTCTCCAAGCAGATCGTCGACATATTTTTCAATGTCGGTGTTTTTGGTGAAAAAGCGATGCCCTCCCAGGTCAAAATAGAAACCGTTATGCTGAATCGTTGCCGAAATTCCGCCCGTGTGATCATCTGCTTCGAGTACGGTAAAGGTGTAATCCGATTTGGTGAGCGTTTCTGCAGCACTGAGCCCGGCCGGCCCTGCTCCGATTATGACGCCATGCTTTCCGTTTTTCATGTACAGTATCCCTCTGTCGTTAGATTTTTCTTAGTATGACATTTAGAATATCATAAGGGTTCATATAAAAAGACACATTTTGAATTCCAGGGTTATTGGCGATTTTTTCAAGCACACGGAGTAACGGCTTGAATGCAACGTAATATTGCACCCGAGACAGAAAAAAAGAAAGCGCGACATCTCTGCCGTGATAAAAGCTGCATTCCAGCCGCAAGCCTGCAAGTTCCGCCAATCGTGCAAGGGTTTTGCGGCTGTAGAAAAAAAGATGATCGATATTCTTAAAACCTATCCAATTCTTCTTCAATAGATAATACGACCATGAATTCACATCCGGAGTTGAAAGCACCACAACACCGCCAGGCTTCAACAAATCGCGGCACTCTTTCAGATCCGAAAGGGGATCGGGTGAGTGCTCAAGGTAATCCCACATGGTAACAGCACTCACGGACTCCTTTTTGCCGGGATAATCTTTAAGCGTACCAGGGTATACCGCCAGGTTTCGCGACCTGGCATAGTCCACACAGAATGACGATAGTTCTATTCCCTCTGCCGCCCATCCCTGCTGCTGCGCAGCAATCAAAGAAAAGCCGGTTGCACACCCTACATCCAGCAACAAACCCTTTTCCGGCACATATCGTTCAATCTTTTTCAACCGCCGCGTTACACTTTTGATGATAAGCGGCTCTTCTTCTATATAATTTGCATACGCTTTATAATCGATACCGGGATCATCCTGATCAATCACAAAATAATCCTTGGCATAAATCTTTTTCCGGCTTTCCAGATCCAGCCGGGGATTGTTGTACATAAGGCCGCATCGGCGGCATTGAACAAGCCGTTCGGGGGTATAAAAGAGAAAGGCCTCGTTGGTATCCAGACCGCAAATATTACAGGACACCCTCTCGCGAGTATACGCATCCTTAAGCTCATGAGCTGCATCAATTCCAGACATCACGGACGACATTTCTATATATATGGTAGGTATATCGAAAACCGGCGACATTAAACAGTTGATGATACAGCATTCCCTCAAATGCTTCCCATAGGCGCAGCAGCGAAAACACTTTCTGCAATGGCAACTTGATAAGCCGTTTTGTTACGGGTGTAATCTTGGGGAATTTAACGGTCAGATTGAATAATGCACACAGATTTTCAAACTCACGGGTATATGGTGATTCAATCACCGAACGGCGCATGACCTGGTCGAAAGAATGGATGCTGAAGTCGCCGGGTAAAAGACCTTTCTGAATCGCGTAATCAACAATACCTGTTTTGGGATACGGCACAAGCACTGAAGCGCCTGTATAGTCCGACCGTATGCGCTGGTTTATTGCAACAGTCTGAAAAGCCTCTTCCAGGGTCTCCTCAGGCAGACCGAGCAGGTTGGTAATCTTCATTTTAATATTGTACTTTTTAAAAATGGCGGCATGTTTAACGATAACCTCTTCTTTCAGGTTCTTTTTGAGTATGCCGTTTCTGATACGGTCACTGCCGGACTCTATGCCGAAAGAGACTCCCCAGCACTTGCTTTCATACATATCCTTGATCATCTCTTCATCGACCCGGTCAACGCGGATATTACAGGAAAAAGGCACATCTATTTCCTTGCGGTACAAGGCCAGAAATTCCTTCACCCACTGTTTGTCCAGCACAAAAAGATCGTCGGAAAAATGCACCCGTTTAAGCACATACTTTTCCTTGACCTGTCGTATCTCGTTGATAACCCGCTGTACACTTTTTTTACGCAAAAACGTGCCATGCCCCTTAAACATCTTGATATGCATCGGATTATGACAAAAAGTACACTGGTAGGGACATCCGATTCCCGAGATAAAACGCTTGATCGGAAGATCCCTGATAAATCCATATTTATAGTACAACTCCCGCTTCGGCAGGGGCAGGGAATCCAAATCCTGTATCAGGTCCCGCAGTTCATTCTTAATGATATCATGACCGTTTTTAACCCACAGGTTCTGAATCCGGGTGGTATCATCACCGTTTTCCATGGCGTTCATCAACTCAAGAATCGGATATTCGCCTTCCCCCACGCACAAAAAATCTACATAGCTGAAATCAATGTCCTCCGGAAAAAGAGTAGGGTGCACGCCGCCGAAAATAATCGGTTTATTGACATGAGCCTTAATACGTTTCGCCATATTAAAAGCCCACCTGCGATTACCGGTCATGAAGGAGAAGCCGATAAGGTCGGGATTATACTGAACAATCAAATCAAGATAGTTCTTGTGTTCATCGGTGAGGATTAAGTCAACGTCATGGCCCCCTTCCTCCAAGACGGCCGCTATCGACATAACACCGATGTTCTCATTAACGCCATTATCCTGTACAAATAAGAAGCGTCCCATATAAACACAAATACGTTTGAATTAGTGAAAAGTTGGCTGGCAGAAAAACTTACATGTAATACAGTACGATACGCCTGTTATCGGCTATACAAAGATACCGTAAGTCATGAATACATTTTATATTATTTAAAAAACTACGGGAGCCCCCAGCCCCCAAGGGATGTGTCAACTGCTGCTTTGAGAGTTTATTATTTAACGCTCAAATATAGCAAAATACGATCAATCGGCTAAACTCATATAAGAATACCACAACACCTGAGCTATTGTCAAATATTGAGTATCGGCCGGTCGGTCACCGTAGCGGCAGTGCATCCGTCCATTCATCGCCGGATTTCCGCTGTACTGAATCCTTCGCCTTGCAGGCGCCGATTCTGCCGACACAAGGGATGGTCAAAATATTAATCAAACCCGCTTTTTTTTGATTTCACATTTCCCGTTGCCTTTATGACAGCGTCTAGTTTTTTTTGAATTACCGAAGATTTTCTATACTCTTTTGTCATTTCATTATAAATCTGGAATTCTCTAAAATTGATGTAAGGCTTATGCCTGAAAATGATGCTGTCATTCTCAAACAGTGCGGCATAGGCAGGCTGATACATGCCGTAAACAGAGAAAAACAGGTCACCTTCCAGCTTCTCGCCATTAGCCGTCAGGCTGCCCCTCGAATAAACGTCGCGCGGTTCATACCATAAGGAGACATCCGACGCATTGTTTTTTTCATCTGTCTCCAACGAAAACGTAAACACTTTCCCCTTTGAGTTTTCAATAGGCGGAAACAGAAAATAATACATATGGAAATTTTTAATATCCTCAAGGGGCATCGAGCCTTTATAGAGCAGGACATTTCCACCCGTAATATCCTCGATGGAAAACTGCAACTTTCCATTTAGCGTGTCTGCCTTACGGGAAAACAAACAGCATATACCACAAACAGTATCCTCCACAGCGGTAAACGACTGACTGATAACGGTTCGCTTGTCTCCAATGCCGACAAGATCAAAAAAAGAATCTTGCACTACCTGTTTTTTATATGAAAAATCGGCATAAGCAGGCCTGACGACCCTGTAGAAAACATCCAGACTGAGAGCGACCAGAACACACATGCAAACAATCGAACTAAACCGATGAAACTGTTTTAGTTTACTGCAAAAATAGGTCACTCCCACTGCAAAAGGTATGGCGATAGCGGGCATGACGACAAAAAAGTATCTCCCCATGAACATTCCATATCGCATATTGGCGAGGATAAAAAAACAGATTCCACCACACAGGGATACCCCTAAGAGCATCAACGCCTGCCACGAATATTCTTTTATTTTCATCTGTCTTGACAGGCCGAGCAGGCCTGCGGCGGCAAAGACACAAAGAAAAAGATATACGACAAGCTGCGATGTTTTCAAAGGAAACTGCATACTGCCGAAGTTACCGAAGAAAGATACAACAGTACGGGAAATAACCTCTTGAACATAATTAAAAGAAATCGGACTTTGCCTCAAGGACCACGGCTGCAGGGCCTCAAGCGCTTTTGTAAAAAGAGGGTCGTCATAATAAACG
This sequence comes from Thermodesulfobacteriota bacterium, assembly GCA_028282925.1. GTDB lineage: Bacteria > Desulfobacterota > WTBG01 > CAIYCZ01 > CAIRTM01 > JANQGV01. The sequence continues at coordinate 2,925 of JANQGV010000055.1, read as the reverse complement.
AGATTTCGCACATACCACCACCCGGACACGATCGCAGCACCGAACAAGACAATAAAGAGTGGGCCGAAATAAAGTTTCCTGTCCCGATAACTCTTCCAGGCAAATACAATCACCGTAAGGGGCACACAAAACAGTGTTGAAGACTTTGATAAAAGACAGCCACCCAGAACCAGCGCCGCCCCCATGCTGAACAGCACACGCCGGTCGGATGCCAAAAACAGCAGGAGCATATAGAGATATATCGTTACTAAAACGGTACTCAAGTTTTCGTTGGAAACAGAGGCGGCGATATGCAGAAACTGTGGAAGTGTTGCTGTAAAAAGCGCTGCAAGAGAAGCACACACATTCGCTCCGGGAAAAATCAGCAATGTCATTTTATATATAATGAAAATCGTAATGACACCGCAGGCAATTGAAAACAGCCTCAATAAGTGTGCCCGCCGTGCTTTGCCGGAAAAAGGGAAACGCCGCTCGTCTTCGCGGTGGGATATAATGTATCCATTAGGATCATCATTGATAGTGATAGATTCATAAATCGGTCGGCCGTCATCCACACAAAAAAGTGATCCGAGAAGATAGAAGAGCGGAGGATGAACCGCTTGCGTTATGTGCCCCCCTTCCTGTGAAGCAACAAGGTACGGCAATGCTTTTTTCTGTGCAATATACTCACAATAAGCATAATGGCGAATTTCATCTGGAGGGGTCCACAATGGCACTGTTAAAGCGTAAGCACATGCCAGGATACAATACACCGACACGATCAGGAGAATATTTTTATACTTCCATAAGAGCGTTTGCGGCATATCAGATATGACCCATACAATAATTGACTGCTTTTTCAACATCATCATTCAGGCACTGCAAAAAGAGCATACTCCCTGTTTACAACTATCTGCTCCAACCCCATATTCCGCACCCGGGGCAAAATCCCCAGGCCGTCTACGGCGTAATACAACAAAACATGGGTTATACCGTACTTTTTTATAATTTCCCATCGCCGTTTATTGCCCGTTGTATGATTAAAAAAAAGACTGTTGTCCTCCAGCCGCTCTTTATTATCGGAAACATGGGGGGGCGTGTGATACAGGCACATAATCCGGGCTCCGGTATATACCGGCAGCGACCAGGAAGTCATATAGTCGGAGATCACGACATCTCCGGACCCGATGTATCGGGCCAACTGACGATACACCCGGTTGGGGCCGACATGCTCTTCCCGTGTCGGAGCGGGCTCCATGTCGCTCCGGGGCACAATATACTCATGATACACCCGCGCTGTCTGCAGGCAGAATCCCAGCCCCAGCACACACAACAGGACTGCGCTGCCGACCCTGTGAAGCATTGTATCGGTTTTACGCAGAACGTCTCCCACCATGCAGGCAAAGGCCAACTGCAAACAGAATACAATAAAAAAAATAAACCGTTCAGATAAATTCGCATGAAGAAAGTACCCCCCGACATACACAAAAACAAATGTCAGGCACGAACCGGTTATAAAGAGATTGCGCCGTTCTTTAAGCAAAAACAGCAAAAACGGAATGCCGGCCAGGGCTGTGCCTGTACGGATTAAAACTCCTGAATGCAAATAATTCCATGAGGCGCCATAGTCGGCCGAAGCCGACATTTCTCCCCCGGACACCCTGGAAAAAGCAGCAAAAAAATCATAATAGGGCCAGGCCTTCAATCCGGCAAGCGTACAGGCGGCAAGAATTCCCATGCGAAAAAAAAGCGTTTTATTGAACCCGCACAGTTCCACAAAAAGAAAGCCTGCACATATAAATAAAAAAACGCCGGTGGGAGGGTGATTGACAAAAGCGACGGTAACGATAAGCATTTCCGCTAAAAAAAAGCCTTTGCGTGTCGTCCGCACAAAACGCACCTGACAATACAGAGCCAACAAAGACAGCGAAAAAGAAACAACCGAGGGAAAATAAGACGTGTAGAGTATTGCGGAAAACATATACGCGTTGGCGCCTTTCCATCCTGTCCCCCACAGGAAAAGCAGCGCTGCAAGAGCAAAGAGGGCTTTACCGGCGTCGTCAAAATAACTTCGGGCAAACAGCCAGACGGCAGACACAAACAGCCCGAAGTAGGCCACCAGAAAAACCTTGAGAGTCGTCAGAACATCACAACCGAACATGCGGCTGAACAATGCCATGAGGAAAATACTCGGGACATACCGGGATGATTTTCCCATATCCGCGTTCAGCATGGGTTCTCCCGGGGTTCGCAGGTTCTCGGCAAGAGCCCTCACGGCGGCGCCGTGCTCAGCGCCGTCGGAATACGGAAAGTGTGCATAGTCCAGCAACGCCACCGGCACATATAAAGCAAAAAGGATGATAAAAAAGAAACCCTGCAGCTGCGCCTTCATCACGCTCCCGTTCACTGTAGAGCCCGGTGGTCCCTTCGGCATGCACGAATCAAGGGCGGACTTACCGGGGCAATTCATCGTGTCCCATCAAAATGGTCAACCTAAGACATGTTCAGCAACAGATGTATCAAAAAAACGCGGGGATGCCTAGTACATTTGCGTGGATATTGTTCCGCGCAGCAACCCCTCTCCCCTAAAAACATCAGACAAAATTACACCTGGGTAATTAATTGCATATATCCCAGAGTGTTCAGATTTTCAATCGTGGCAGGATCCAGGCCTGCGGATTCCTGCTTGCCGTTAAAAAGGCCCTAATCTGTTATACATTCATCAAGCGCGCTTTTCAGTTCCGCTTCAACAGGCAATTGCTTACCGATAAGATTCTCATGTTCTCCAGGGTCGTCGGCTGGATTAAACAGCATATCATCTTTTCCATACGGCTTGATATACTTATATGGTGAATTCAAGTTGTAAGTGCACCATATACAGTCTGCCAAAGGACTTCATGGGGTGTCCGGTAGTTTAGGCATTTTCTCGGTCTATGATTAAGCTTT
>JANQGV010000054.1 GCA_028282925.1 Thermodesulfobacteriota bacterium | reverse complement strand
AAGGCAAAAGTGTTGAAGATGCATTGACCGATGTCGGCCGTGTGTTTGCCGGACCGCAGTCGGATGCTCAATTTGATTTGATCAGTGAATATGACGCATATTTGAAAGAAAAAAAATAAATTGATAAGACGCAAGCGCCTCCCACTTTTCTTTGCGCGCCAAAGAAAAGTGGGCAAAAGAAAGGCGCCCTGCAACGTGTCCCGCCAGAAACGGGCGGGATACCCTCGCGGCACGATTTCAGTCGGCGGGTCAACAAACTCGCCCCGGCAAGCCGCGGCTCAGACATGTCGACCCCTTTTCCTCCTGAAATCGTTGCACTCGGCTGCGTTGCAAAGGGAACCAGGACAGTCATCATCGCTGTTTTATCATGGTTACTTGGTGGTTATGATTATTTCAGTTAGTGCCTGAGAGAAAATGAATAATTGAATAGGTCGATTTAATCTATTTGTGAACAGAACGCGTTTCACATTGCTATTAAGAAAGAACAAACTCTATGAACAATAATGAATCATTCAGGGCCGGATACATCTCGGTTGCCGGCGCGCCGAATGTGGGCAAGTCGACCCTCATCAACCGGCTGATCGGCTCCAAACTTTCCATCGTGTCTCCGAAACCCCAGACAACACGCGGCACGGTCCGCGGTATCCTGACGACCGCCTCCGCCCAGATGATATTTTTCGACACAGCCGGACTGCACCGGCCCAAGGATAAACTGGGCCGGTATATGGTTGATACGGCCAGGGAAACGTTTCTCGAGGCCGACATTATCTATCTGCTGGTTGAAAGCCGGATGCCCGGCGAGAAAGAGCGCGAACTGGTACGGCAGGTCGAGGAAGCCCGTACGACTACCTTTCTGGTTATCAATAAAGTGGACCTGGTAAAAAAAGATTCACTTTTGCCGGTTATCGAAGCATACCGGGAGCTTATGGAGTTTAAAGAGATTATCCCGATTTCGGCCCAGAACGGCGATAATGTAGACCGGCTTCTTGAGCTTACCACTGAAGCCCTGCCGCAGTCGCCGCCCTATTACCCCGAAGACGTCGTATCCGACCAGATTGAGAGGGACTTTATAGCCGAATTCATTCGCGAGAAAATCTTTTATAATACCAAGGATGAAATTCCGTACAGCACCGCCGTTGTTCTGGAAGATATGAAAGAGCACGAAGGCGGGGGAGCCAATATCAGGGCCGGCATTTACGTGGAGAAGGACTCCCAGAAGGGCATCATCATCGGCAAAGGCGGCAGCATGATCAAGAAGATCGGCACGGATGCCCGCTATGAAATCGAGCGGTTTTTAGGCTATGCGGTGTTCCTGGACCTGCGGGTCAAGGTGGAAAAGAAGTGGCGCGAAAACATCAAGTCGCTCAAAAAAATGGGGTACGACTAATATGAGGCGACAAGCTCCGCTATTACCCATTGGACTGCAAACCTCATCAGCTCTCCCGATGTGGCAATCCCCACCTTTTCCTTGATGGTGTTTCTGTACGTTTCAACGGTGCGGGGGCTTAACGAGAGCCTTTCGGCTATCTGCCGGGTGCTGTGCCCCTGGCCGATGAGCATGAAAACCTCCAGCTCCCGGTCGCTCAAACATTCCACGCCCGACGTGTTCGCATAGGCATACTCCTGCAGTATTTTCTCCGTAATCCTTTTGCTGACAAAAATTTCACCGCCGAATATGGTTCGGATTCCCGTAATGATTTGTTTTTGAGGATCACTCTTCATAATATAGCCTGATGCGCCTGCGCGCAGTGAGCGACGGGCATAGGTCAGCTCGTCGTACATGCTCAGAATCAAGACGGGAAGATCTGGGTACAGCAGCTTAACTTTTTTGGTCAGCTCAATACCGCTCATTCCTTCCAGCGATATGTCGATGGTGATGATGTCCGGAACGCTTTGAGGAAGTTTTGTGAGTGTTTCGTCGGCATCCACCGCCTCCCCGACAACCTCCAGGTCGTGTTCATGGTTTATAAGTTGCTTGAGTCCCTGCCGGATAAGCTGGTGATCATCAACGATAAAGACGGTTTTTTTATTCTGATTTGTTTGCATGGGAAACTCCTGCCGTAATGATGTCGGGTGTTTTCAGCGTGCAGGTTACCGTGGTTCCGCCCGGAGATGTGCTGTGCACTGCAAGGTCCGCGTTAATCATGCGCGCCCGGTATTCCATAATGTTGAGGCCCATGCCGGTTTGCTGTCTGTCATGAACGGCAAAGCCGACACCGTTGTCTTGAATGCTTAATACAATGTTGTCGTTGTTGCATGACAGGCGTATATCAATGTTTTCGGCCTTGGCATGTCGCACGGCATTATGAACCGATTCCTGTGCAATGCGGTAGAGGTGCGTGGCGATACTGTTATCATCTATATACACGGGCCGGGCAGAATGGAACATGCAGTGTATTGCATAGATGCTTCCGACATGATCACACAGCGTATGAAGCGAGGTTGCCAGTCCCTCGGCCTCCAGGTCCAAAGGTGACAGCCCTTTCGCCAGCTTGCTTGCCTGGTCGATTGTATCATTAATCCGTTCCACGATGGCGGAAGCCGTATCCGCTTCAGGGATACCTTTGTCGGCCAGTTTCTGTTCGAGGATTGTACCTAAAAAAGCGGTTGAAGTTAATACCTGCCCCAGGCCGTCATGCAGGTCCTGACCGATACGGCGCTGCTCCCGTTCACTGACGTTCAGGATATGTTGTTGCAGGCGCTTGCGTTCGGTAATGTCCTCAATAATAGCCATAACAGCATACACCTCGCCTTCGGAGTCAAGCAGGGGGGCCGATGAGATACTGCAGTCGATAATGCGACCGTCCTGCTTCTGCCAGCGTATTTCAGTGCCTGCGTGATGTTCGTTCCGGAGCACCGCATCCAGTAATTGTTTACGCTGATGACTGAAAGCAGCGCCGGGGTCCCGGATCTCCTTCGTGTTCGTCCCCAGAATGTTTTCAGCAGCCGGGTTGAGGAGTGTTATGGACGTGTTTTTTTGTATGAGCAGGATTCCCAGCGGAGACGCCTGCACCAGTGCGCTGAGTGTCTGGCTTGTTTCACGCAGTTTTTCATCGGCGCATTTGCGCATGGTCGTGTCCCTGACAACGCCCAGTGAGCCGATCACTTCTTTGCGGTTATTGAACAAGAAAACAACATTATACTCCACCGGCAACAGTTTATTGTCTTTGCGGAGCAGGTACGATTCCGTGTTGGAGAGGTAGTCGTTTTTCATCAGTTGTGTTCTCATCTTGTGCGTGCTTCTGAAAAAATCATCACCGATGCTAATCCGTGCGCCGGTTGTGCAGGTATAGGTGCCGCTTTTTGTAACGAAGCAGAGACTTGTGTGCCGATTTGCAATCTCATGCATTTTATAGTCCAGCATGTCGGTAAAGGCCTGGTTGGCTTTTGAAATGTATCCGTCTCCGTCGGTAACGACGATACCGTCAAGCGAGCTTTCGATAATGTTGTCGAGGGAGGCGCAGGTTTCCTCCAGTTTCTGCACGGCACGTCGTTCGTCGGTAATATCCCTGATAACGATACAGTGCCCGACCGGTACTCCGTTGGAAACAGAGAGAGAACTCCAGGCGCCGACAAGCCTCATTTCCCCGTTTTTTTTCTTAATCCGGAATTCAAGATGCAGAGGAGGGGTTCCTGTTCGGCCGTAGGTTTCAAATATTTCAAACAGCTTTTGATGATCCTCAGCGGCAACCATTTCAAATGCATGCATGTGACATATTTCCTCCGGAGTATATCCGAAAATGTGACACGCGCGGTCGTTAACGTAGACCATTTCGCCCTGTTCTATGATGATGATTCCGTCGGGGATATTATCAAGCACCCCTTTATAGCGTGTGATGATGCTTTGATGCAGGTTCGCCAACTCCGTCTTTTCCTTCAGGGCCGACTCAAGCAAACGGACTTGTTCCCGCAGTTGTGTGTTTTCACCTTGCAGCGCTTGAATGTGTCCGGCTGCATTGCCGGGTGTCGCTGTGCAACCGCTGTTCATATGGTCTCAGGCTCCTCTGGCTTTCACGTTTTTCTCTGATTAGATACGCTATTGCTTTCCAGCCGGGGATATCACGTTCAAGTATGCATAGCACCGTTCTTTCCTGCTCGGATGTGTGTTCGCAGGTTTAGAACAATCACCTTTAGTAAAAGTTATTAAAATATACTATATAATAACATTTTAATGTGCAACTAAAACCTGACACCCTCCATATGCTCTTTTTTTGAGTAGCCATATTGTTGTTTATTGTCTCGCCAAAATCACCTACGGTCTGCCGGTGTAATCCCTGGGAGTGTAAAACGTTAAAAATACAATAATGTGATAACATAATAATACAGTATTATTTATATAGAATATTATTATAAAAAAATATCAAAAAAACCCATGCTGTATTACTTGACATTAAATAATGATGCTATGTATTATCAAAAATAATACAATCATATTATTTGTGACACTTATTTACAATAGGAAGGGGGGATATTATGGCCGTATGGGTTGTGTGTGGTGCTCAATTTGATGCATACAAGAGTATCCGGCCCCATTATTTTTGAAGGCCACGGGGGAATGTTGCAGAGATGTAGCAGTTTTTGATTGATGATGCAGCACAACAAAAAAAAGGAGGATGTTTCAATGAAGAAATTATGTGCCGTTGTTTTTGCAATTATGCTGTCGGCAACCGCAGTCCAAGCCCATGTTTCCGATGTTGAGGGTGAAGATGCGAGTTTTTCATCACCCAAAATACTCACTGATCCTTCCCATTCCCAGGTTGTCTATGCATACCTTGGATGGTTTGATATCGATGTCTATGAATTTACCGTGCCGCCTGCAATGCGGCCGATTATGGACGACAGTATCCCTCCCCAGATTATCGGGTGGGAACCGATTATGATCCCGATGGAAGTTCCCATCCTGGATGCCGACGGTCATGTCGTCATGGATTATACCCAAAGTCCGCCGGTTCCGGTCACGGTTCCCGTGCTTGATGAATACGGAGCCCCGGTAATGGCCCCACTGGCTGAAGAGCAGTTTCTTATCAATGCCCAGGCTCTTCCGCCGGCGTGTACTGAGTATGAGAACACCTATCTGTCTGTTGGTCTGTTCGGCCCGGGCCTGCCCGATTATTCAAACTATCCGGCTTTTCCCGGATCTTCCGACCCCGGCTATGGTCTTCTTATGGCTATAAACAATCCGGTTGCGGGTGCGGAACGTCCGATTTATACTATTTTTGCCGATGAAATGAACCATGAGGTGGACGAAGTAAATGCCGAAGGCTGTAATGCTCCCTATTTGAACCAGGATGAAAGTCTTTCCCTGTACCTGCCCCACGGTTTAACCCAGGAGTGCCTGCACTGCAACCCCTGGACCTGTGACAATTCCAATGCCCTGACCTGGTATGCGGTCTATGCCGGAACCTACAAGATCGTTGTTTTCAACAACAGCGGCATGCCGGCTGATTACGTCTTAAGCCAGGGCATAGAAGAATCATTTACCTGTGAAGAGCTTGAGCTCACTATTGATCTTCTGAAGCAAGCCGCCGGTGGGCAGTTGTTTCAGATCAGTAACTGTACAAGCGCTGGGGATTCCGGATTTACCGGCTGTGCCGCCCCTCCGTTTTAAGCACATTACAGGCTCTTAACGACCCTGTAGCATTCCATTGTGTAATATCCCCGTGAAAGGAGCCGGAGAAAACCGGCTCCTTTTTTTAACGTCTCACAGTGCTGTGACAAACAGTCGGTTTGATCAGTCAAAGCAGGTTTGCGAAAAAACGGTGTCGTGAAAGACATGCCGACGCCTTTTATACGAATACGTCTTCTTCCTTGCCGCCGCCGATGAAAATTTTCCCTTCGTCGGCGAGCTTCATGGCGACTTTCACGATTTCATTTTGAGCTTTTTCAATATCGGCCAAACGGGTGGGGCCCAGGTCTTCAATGTCTTCACTGAGCATCATGGCGGCGCGCTCGGACATGTTTTTAAATATTTTCTCCCGAATGACTTCACTGGAGGTTTTCATAGCCCGGGCCAGTATGTCGGAACTGATCTCTTTGAGAATTTCCTGAATACCCTTGTCATCGATCTTGGCCATATCTTCAAAAATAAACATATTCTGTCGGATTTCTTCCGCCATTTCCGGATCGTTTTCCTCGATGCGGGCCAAAATTTCGCTGCTTTTCTGGCGGTCCATATTGTTGAGCATTTCAGAAATGGCTTTGACACCCCCGATTTTACGGGTCGCTATCTGGGCGGTCTTGATTTCGGACTCAAGCACATGGGCAACATCCCGCAGCATCTCCGGGGAAACATTTTCCAGGTTTGCAAGGCGGTCGATGACCTCAAGCTGCAGCGCGTCGGGCAGCGAGGCAAGAACCTCACTTGATTCTTCAGCCAGCAACTGGGAGAGGATCAGGGCAATGGTCTGAGGATGTTCATTGCGGACAAATTCGGCCAGAACCCGAAGGTCAAGGCTCCTGAAAATTTCCAGGTATGAACTGTCTTCCTGCAGCGTGATACTTTCAAGCATGCGCTCGGCGGTTTTTTCGCCGAACACATTGGTAATAACGTTTTTTACATAATCTTCAGATATGGTCACAATGGTGCCCTCTTCGTTGGACACCATCTTGTAGAAATCTGCGATAATGTTTTCAATGGTTTTACTGGAGATATTGGCCATGTGGGTCATGCATTTGGATATTTCCCGCACATCGTCATGTTCCAGAAACTTCATGACTTCAGAGGCGGCTTCTTCGCCAAGGCTGTACAGCACCACCGCCGCCTTGTCGGCCCCGGAAAGGTCGGTTTCTTTCAGTTCACCTTTTTTATCTTGAGCAGGCATTACCGTATTCCTTTGTTGTCCACAGGTCTCATATGTTAATATAGCAGTTTTACTGTGAAGTGGAAGCCCGGAAAAACAAAAAATAATTACATTTTTTATTTTTTCCGGGCTTCCACGCCGGCAGGTTACGGGGCTTTCGGCTCGAGCAACAGTACATCATTTTCCTGGTCTATGGAAAAATTGAAATGCTTCAAAAAGCTCATACCCAGCAGACCGTCAACGCGGACATCCTCGGGAAAAATATCAATGATATTGATCTCGATATTTTTGACCACAAGTCCGTTCAGCTCCAGGGAGTCCAGTACGGCAACCGGGGCCATGATTTCGCCCCCGGCCGTAACGATCCGACGCTCTTCAAGGGGTTCCAGGTCAAGGGCTTCGGCAACCGCGGACGATAAAACAACGGAGGCGGCACCGGTATCGAGCAGCAGCACGGTATCGACCCTGTTACCCATAACGGCCTTCACATAGTATGATCGATTTTTTTTATGCAGCGGTATTTCCAGTATGCCGGTTTCGTCATCGTCGGTGGGAGCCTCAATTTCTCTGAGTAATGCCAACGCTTCCGCCTCGAGGTCATGCTCATATGCCGCCTCTTCCAGAAGAGCTTTTGTTTCTTCCCGGTCCTGTTGCAGTGCAATGTATAAGCGGGCCAGAGCCAGTTTATAGTACGATGACCGGGGGAGGTCCGCATCGATGAGTTTCCTGTAAAACCCGATCAACGCGTTCCAGTTTTCAGCAGCGCGCAGGTTGTTGATGTGCCTGTTGATTGCATTGTCGGCCTTTTCTCGCAGTAATGCAGCCCGGTCTTCATCGGAAACCCGGCGGGATGCGGCAGTGTACAGTTCATAGGCCCTGAGAATGTCACCGGTCTGTTCGCAGATCAGGGCCAGCATTTCCAGCAGGTCCGGGTCTTCAGGGGAACCCGACAGGAAGTCTTCCACGATTTCCCGGGCCCTGCCCGTGTTTTCGAGATACACGAGGTCGCCGGCATATTCGAGAACGGCGTTTTTATGAATCCGGCGTACATAATCGCCGAACGGTGAAAAATCCCGGGAAGTTACCAACGCTATTAGTTTTTCGTACTCCTGTTTTTCATACAGCGTGAGCACCTGCTTCAGAGCGATCACCTGCGGGTTTTGCGGACGCTTTTGCGCTGCCGCTGCTTCGTCGGGTGTATCCGTATTCTGCTTTTGGGGCAGGGGTGTTGCAGAGCCTGGAGCCCCGGTTACAGCAGGGTGAGGAATCGTACCCGTATTATGCAACTGTGTTTGCGCATACTTTCCATGCAGCACCCAACCGAGGCAGAGCCCTATTGTTGTGCAGAGTATGGCTATACAGATGTGTGAAGTACGCATACGGTTTAGTTAAATTTCTAAATCTACGGCTTTAATTCGTGCGTCCGAATGGTTTTTAGCGATTCAGGGAGAATACGTATATAAGACGCTGCGCGTCTTCCACCCCTTTTCTTTGCTCGCTAAGAAAGGGCGCCCTGCAACTTGTCCCGCCCTAGGCCCAAAATAAGCGATGAATTCTACTGCGGCTGCCGTAATACCCAAATCTACAGTCTGTACTCCCTTCAGCCTCATCAACGTACTGTTTAGTACGATTCTTCGGCTTCCGGTCCG
>JANQGV010000035.1 GCA_028282925.1 Thermodesulfobacteriota bacterium | reverse complement strand
GAGTATCCGGCACTCAGGGATCTCGCGCACGCCGCTGCATTTTCTCACCCGGAGCTTTCTTCCGCCCACCACTTTGTTGTCCAGGGAATAAAAGGCGTCGGTTGCCGGGCTGTCCGGGGTAATGCACAGCACGAGTTGGTCGGTAGCATTATCGAAACTGCCTTCCGGCCATTTGACAAACTTTGCAAAATTATAGATGAAGGCCGCCTTAACCCGGTACTCGGACCCCTGCAGGGTCTGGGCCGGGACAGGCCCTGCAGCAACCACCGTTACAGCCACGGCAGTAAGCAGGGCCGTCACTGTTCTGATGAACCGTGAGGTTAGAACCGCCATAGTATTTTTCCGAATATGCTGCGTTCAACTTCACCGAAGCCCCCGGGCCGTGAGACCACGAATTCCGGGTGGTGATCGTCGAACAGGTTGCGGCCGATCAGGGCAATTTCAAAATCACGCACAGGCGACCATGCCAGGCGCATGTCCATCTCCAGATAGCTGTCCACAAAGTCGCCCAGGTCGTCCACATAACGCAGGCCGATATCCCACTCCAAGTTCCAGCGCAGATCGACTGAAGCGTTCAGAGAGAACTGGTTGTGGGGATTGGAATCCTCGGGCGGATTGCCGAAGGCATAAAACGTATTGCGGTCATTATGCATCTCGATGTCGAGATAGGTATAGGCTGCCTGCAGGCGCAACCAGGGTTTGGGGTCCCAGTCCACGGACACTTCCAGGCCGTATGTCCGGGCATCCAGGCCGTTATCCACATCCAGCGCAAAAACAAAGTGCGCCGGTTGGGGCCGTGATGCAAAGAAAAACCGCCCGGGTTCCACTGAACGGAAGTCGCTATACACATTATAAAACAGGGCCAGGTCCAGGAAGAGTGCAGGGGTCACCTGCAAGCGATAGCCCAGTTCACAGGCCCGCAGGTTCTCGGAATCGACGTGCCGGTTGCCTTCTACCGAAAGCAGGGTGGGCAGCCCCAGGGGCACCACCCCGATACTCATGGATTGGGAGTCGTGTTCATAACGCGACGGGGTTCGCACCGCCCGGGAAACCGCAGCCCAGATCACCTGACGGTCACCCAGCTTCCACAACAGCCGCGCACTGGGCTGCACTTCAAACCCCGTATAGTCGTTGTGCTCGACCTTGGTTCCCAGCACCAGCCGCAGGCGGCCGGGAATCAGCGTAATGTCATCCTGAAAAAAAGCGCTGAAAAGTCTGTTTGTACGGCTGCCCGGATCAAAGGTGAAAATCGGGCTGTTGGTATCGCTGAAATGATCACGGACAATCCGGCATCCCACACCCCAGACCAGGGCGTGGCGTGTCCCGAGCTGAAAGCGGTGCTGAAAATCGATGTCGAAGGTGTCGAACCGTTCGGTGTACCTTGAGCGGGGACCGATTGAGAAGGAGTTGTGCATGCGTGTGCGGTCATAGTATACCTGCAACGTTGTATCCGCTGTGTCGGAGAAGGTGTGCTGCCAGCGGAAGAGCAGGTTGCCCCCTGAAAAGTCCTGATCATACCGAGTAATGTCCAGGTACTCCGACAGGGCCGCCAGCCTCCCCATCCGCTCCCCGGCATCGCCGTTATAGATATCACCCTGGAAGGTGAAAACATCCTGCCCCGGTCCTTCCCAGTCAAAGCGAAAACCGCCTTTAAGCGTGTCCCAGTCATCCTCCCCGTGACGGCTGTAGGCGTCCCGGAAATCGTCCCGCTTGGAGTATTTCAGGTAGGCGCGGCCGTAGGCCTTTCGGCCCAGGCGAAAGCCGTAGCGAAAACCGCCGAAGCCCTGCTCCTCGTTACCGGTTCCGGCGGTAAGGAGCCCACCCTGGGTGTCGGCGGTATGCTTGGTGATAATGTTGATAACGCCGTTGACCGCGTTGGCCCCCCACAGGGTGGCCCCTGGACCACGGATCACTTCGATCCGTTCGATATCCTCCAGGAGCATGTCCTGCACGTGCCAGTAGACTCCCGAAAACATGGGCGTATACACACTGCGGCCGTCGATGAGCACCAGGAGCTTGTTGGCATAGCGGTGGTTGAAGCCGCGGGAACCGACCGCCCAGGTATTGGCGTTGATCTGTCCGACCTGCAGCCCAGGGACACCCCGCAACAGGTCGGGGATGGTTATGGCTGTGGACCTGCGAATGTCTTCGGCGGTTATGACTGAAATCGCCGCCGCTGCTTCGGACAGTTTTTCAGGCTTCTTTGATACCGAAACAATCATGACCTGTTTGAGCTCTTCCAGGCTCAGTTCGTTCAGGTCGATGGACGGCTCCTCGGGTGCTGACCCGGCATACAGCGGCATACCTACAAGCAGCGACCCCAGCGCCGCAACAGCGAGCACTGCGCCGCTTTTTTTTAAAAGTGCTTTTTTTTTGAACATTTTCGGTATCCTCCTCACGGTTCCCGCAGTGCGAACATCCAGCCCATTGTACAAAGTTCTTCAGTTCAACCGCAAGAAAAAAAGTGTTGCGCTGCCTTAGTAAAGCAAGTATCATACCAGCCAAAAATCGTGATGCGTGACTCGTGATTCGAAAAAACGTACGATCAACGGCCCCCTGAATTGTACACCGTTTATCGGAGCGAGACGCCGAAGCAGGGTGATCGAACACACATGACAACCGACACCATCTATATAGTCGATGATGAAGCTCCGATCCGGGAGTGGCTTGTCGGCACCCTGGAAGACAGTTACCGGGTCACACCTTTTCCGGCGGCCCTGCCTGCCCTTGACGCCATACGGCACAATCCTCCCGACCTGGTACTCCTCGATATAGGGCTGCCCGATATGAACGGCATCGAGGCCCTGGCCGAAATAAAAAAAATCGACTCTGACATTCTCGTCATCATGATTACCGCCTTCAAAGAGGTCGACAACGTTATTGCGGCCATGAAGCTGGATGCGTACGACTTTGTGCTGAAACCCCTTAACCGCGACAGCCTTGAATTGGCTGTCCGCAACGCCCTCGCAAGCATCAGCCTGCGCAAGGAAGTGCAGCACCTGCAGGAACAGTATCTCCTGGAAAACCTGCCCTGCTTTATAGGTGAAAGCCATTCCATTCAGGATGTAATGGAGTTTATCGGCCTGGTGGCCAAAAGTCCCGACACGCCGGTCCTGATCCTGGGCGAGACCGGTACCGGCAAGGAGCTGATTGCCGGTGCTATTCACTACCGCAGTCCTAATTTCAAGGGACCGCTCATCAGTGTTAACTGCGCCGCTATCCCGAAAGACCTCATCGAGAGCGAACTCTTCGGCTATGAGAAGGGCGCTTTCAGCGGAGCCCGCAGCAGCGGCAAAAAGGGGCTTATTGAAGCGGCACGGGACGGGACCCTCTTTCTGGACGAGGTCGGCGACCTCAGCCTGGAAGCCCAGGCAAAACTGCTGCGATTTCTGGAAGAGGGCGAATTCTACCGTGTCGGCGGCACAGAAAAAGCCGAGGTCCGCACCCGGGTGGTCTCAGCCACCAACAAGGACCTCGACCGCCTCATGGAACAGGATCTGTTCAGGCGCGACCTCTATTTCCGGCTGGGGGTCGTTAAGGTCAGCGTGAAGTTCCCCCAGTTTGACGGACACTTCAAAAAGTATACAATAGAAGCGAAAGGAGTGTCCAATGGGAAAAAGAGAATATTTCACACGAGAGTTCAA
>JANQGV010000031.1 GCA_028282925.1 Thermodesulfobacteriota bacterium | reverse complement strand
TTGAACTCTCGTGTGAAATATTCTCTTTTTCCCATTGGACACTCCTTTCGCTTCTATTGTATACTTTTTGAAGTGTCCGTCAAACTGGGGGAACTTCAGACCTTCGTTTGACTTTTGTTGATTACTTTTTCAATTTCCTGCCTCCGTTTTCTTATCCTGCTATCCTTCGCAATTGACTTCATCATTTTATTTGCAACACTGCTTACATTGCTGAAGTTATCCATATTAAATTCAACACCGGTTTCCAGCAGAGCCCGTAAGTCGGCATTGAACGAAGTGAAATCCGACAATCGCGGAATGCGGCAATGAATTCTTCTGAAAACGAAGGGGGGCGGGTGCCGCCCTGGGGTGGGGGTGGGCTGATCGGCTTTCGGTGTGTAAAAGTGCGGATGTGCTGCAAAATACGGAGCTGCAGCGCTGCAACAGTTTGAAATAAAGGCTTTTCCTTGACCTTGTGGCGGTTCTCTGCTATTGCTTAGTACTCTTACCTACCGGATTTTCACAAAAAAACAGGAGAGCGGATTACATGAGGATTATTGCAATTGCCAATCAGAAAGGCGGCTGCGGCAAAACCACAACCGCCATCAACCTGTCGGCATCGCTGGCGCGCCAGGGCCAGCGGGTTTTGCTGGTAGACTGCGACCCCCAGGCCCACGCCACAATGGGGCTGAAGATCGATCCCGATTCCGACCACAGTATGTACCAGGTGCTGACCCCCCGTGAAAATGAACGGCTGCCCATGACGGATGTTATTGTAACGGTGGGCAAGGATTTCGACCTTGCGCCGGCCGGTATGCTGATGAGCACCCTGGAGCAGGAGCTTTCTGAAATTGAGGGGCGAGAGCACTCCCTGGTCCGGGCGCTTCGATCGGTGAAAAAACGCTACGACTTTATTGTGCTCGACTGTCCGCCCAGCATCGGCCACCTGTGTTTTAACGCCCTGCGGGCCAGTGACGAGGTGATTGTGCCCATTGATATGAGCCTGTTTTCCCTGCGGGGAGTTATCAAGCTGGTTGATATTATCCTGTACCTGAAGAACACCCTCGACCATGATATTCAGGTCAGGGCCCTGATAACCATGTTCGACTTTCGGACCCGGTATGCCAAGCGCGTGCTTGAAAAGGTGCGGGAGGAATTCGGGACGAACGTCTTTAAAAGTGTGATCCGCTATACCATCCGCCTGCGCGAAACGGTCGATTACGGCATGCCGGTGGGCGACTACGACAGGCGGTCCATCGGCCACAAGGATTACGAGCAGCTTGCCGACGAAGTGCTGCATGAAAAAACACCGGTCAAACACCATGGAGCCAGCAGCCTTGACGGAGTCGAGTATATCGGAGAAAAAGCAAACAACTACATCAGTTCAACCGGTCAGAACGCCGATATCGACAGCGTGATCGCCGAACTGGAGGATTGCCTGTCGGAGCCGATGGGGTCTTCGTATTCGGAAATGATCGATGTTATCAGCCTGGGTAATGTGGACCTGCCTGATGACGACGAATTTCTGTAGAAACCGGGTGGGGAATTACCCCTTTTCCGATACGTACCTGTCTTGCTTACCGCTGTCAGTAGTCTCTTTTTTGTACAGATCAGGATAGTTCTCCCGGGCGCAGTCGGGGCAGATGCTGTGCGAGAAGAACGCCTCAGAGGATTTTTCAATATAGCTCTCAACCTGATGCCAATACCCCCGGTCATCCCTGATTTTTTTGCAGTGTGAGCAGATAGGCAGCAGGCCGCTCAGTTGTTTGATTTCGGCAAGGGCCTGTGTGAGTTCGTTGATGACCTGTTCGCGTTCCTGTTCCGCCTGTTTGCGGCCGGTAATCTCCTGTCCCACCGCCTGAATTTCCTTAAATACCCCCTGGTCTGAAAAAAGGGCCCGGCCGGTCCAGCTCAGCCAGCGAATCCGTCCATCGTCCTGGGTGCTCTGGGTTTCAAAGGTGCTGTTGCTCTGCCTCTGCGACAGCACGGCTATGTCGGCCTTGACGGCCTCGCGGTCCTCGGCAGGCATGAAGTCGAAGAAATTTTTTCCGATTGCATTTTCGGCCGATGTATCAAAAAAGCGTCCGAAGGCCTCATTGGCAAATGAGAGTGTTCCCCGGGCGTCGAAACGGCATATCAATTCGGTTTGGTCCTCGACGATTGCACGATACTGCTGACGGCTGTGCTCCACCTGCTCCTGGGCCTGCTGCAGACGGTCGAGGGTTGCGTTGATCGTTTGTCCCAAACGGGCAAGCTCGTCACTGCCCGGCAGGTGTACTCTGACCGAGATGTCGCCGGTTGAGCCGATCATGTGCACCCGCGAATCCATGCGCGACAGGGGGGCCAGAACCAGCCGGTCGAGCACCAGTATTATAATAAACGTGAACAGGGCAACCGCCAGCAGTATGGACAGCAGGTTGTATTTTACGGCGGTGCGGCCTTCAAGATATATGGTGCGGGGGGTCTCTACCTTTATGATAAGTGCCGGCATCTTGAATACATCGTCGAGCAGGGCATAGCCGGCAATGCGATTTTCGTCGAGCGCCCGGACCATATATCGATTTTTTCCGTCAAGCACATCACGGGCCGGAACCAGCTCCGGAAGAAGGCTTGCGGTACTGTGTTTGTAGGCGGTAATGTTCAAGCGTGTTATTTTTGAGATGCGCCTGATTTCATTTTCCCTCAGAAAACGCCCCAGAACAAAAGAGCCCATGCCGGGCCCCTTGTTTTCACTGGTCAGGACGGCATGGGATGTTATCAGCATAAGGCCTTCGGGCAGTTGCAGCAAACCGCTTGTGCCGTGAAATGAAGGATGGTGCAGGAGCAGGCTGTCGGCAGTAAGATGCCCCAGCAGGCTTTTTAAAAAGGGTTGTTCTTCTTCGGTTTCGAGGTCGAACATTTTACTGTAGACGATTTCCCCGGCAGTGTTTACCAGCGCGATGTAGTTGAGCCGCTGGTCTATGAAGGTCTCGTCAACCATGTTTGAGTTTATGAACGCTTCATCAGGTCGTTTCATGAAATTATAGGTGTCGTCCCAACGAGCCCAATCCATTGCAAAACTGCTGAGGGTGTCGATTTCAGACTGCAGGGTGTTTACGACGCGTTCGGTGTTTTGTCTGGTAAGTTGTTCTTCCAGGGTGATAAAGTTCTGTAGAAGCGTTTTTTTAAACATTCCCGCCAGAATAAAAATCAACAGTAAAAAAGTGAGGGCAATGATGGATAAGACTTTTTTATGTAAATTCATCGGATATCCGGCTGACGGGTTTTTTTGAGTAGATTCTCCGATAACTGCCATGCTCACTGCAGCACAGGGTTATCTCACCTCAATACATTAGAATTATAGATAACTTTGCTGAAAAGTACAGATGTTCAGGATTGTTTTGTTTGTTTTCTCATATTTTGAGAATAACTCTCGTTTTTTGAAAAGCCTGAAATAATGAGGAGAATCAAATGGTTGTAGTTTAAGGTGTTTTCGGGTTCCCAAAAAATGAGAAAGCATCGGTATGGGGCTTACCCGTAATGATATATTAACAGTATGATTTTACTTCACTATTTAATGGTGGCGTGGTTGGCATGTGTTTTGAATTAGTTTTATTTGAGTGTGAGTAAACGCGGAGGTTTTTTACCTTGCATAATTCGTAAAGGAGAAGACCCATTAAAACTCGGAGAGTTTCAAAACGTATTTCCACACAAATTCAGGCAACCTTTTGTCCGGAGCCGGTTACCTATCAGCGGGACTGTATTGTAATGGACATAAGCAGGCACGGACTGGGCTTGCTTCTGTCTGAGCCTGTTGAAGCCGGCAGGCAACTCTTCATCGTTATAGGGCTTACCCATACCTCCATACCGGTTGTGGCAAGCGTAGCCTGGGTCAAGACGCTTCAGAACAGCACCGGCTTCAACTGCGCCGTGGGGGTTTCGTTTGACCTGATTGATGCCCAAGACCGGACAACGCTGATCGAACATGCGGATACCCAGGCGGCCCGGGATGAGCTGTGGTGGGATACGCATAAAGACGTGATCGGATTGTGTGCCATGGGCGAAAGGCCGATCACGGCGGCGGGATAACCTTCCCGCCTGTCATGAACAGGTGGTTTCGGAATCGCAACCGGCACAGCCGGCCCCGAAGTCTTTGGAGCCGGTCACCTGGAACATCTTGTTGATGAAGTCGACTTTAACAGGCTGAATTTCATTCAGGAAATTTTTATCGACTACATACGTCAGGCCTTGGATCTCAAATACGCGGTCGTGTTCCGTTTGTTCATCAATTCCCAGTACCAGCCGTGGTCCGCCACAGGACTTTTCTTTTAGAAAGACCCGCATGGGAGCAGGCTCTTTGTCTTTAAAATAGTCGAGTAATTCTTTTGTGGCTGCTTCGCTTACTTCAAACATCGTTATTCTCTCCGGGT
>JANQGV010000027.1 GCA_028282925.1 Thermodesulfobacteriota bacterium | reverse complement strand
AAAGCAGGAACAGGGGCAGGTTGAGCAGGCTGACCAGGGGGTTTTCAAGGTAATAGACCAGGCTGCGGATGTCATCCGGGCTGATTTCACACCGAAATTCGATGTTCTCGGTCCGGAACGCTTCGGAAACCGTGCGGGAATACATGGATTCATCATACCCGGCATCGTCGAAGGTAATGGTGATTGTTTTAACCGTTTCGCTGCCGGCCCGGGAATAGGCTCCGGTTACAGCGCTTGAGTCTATGCCGCCGCTCAGATAAGCTGCCACCGGCACGTCGGCAACCAAACTTTCCTCAACCGATTGCGCAAAGCGCTCCCGTAGCATGGCGGCCAGGTCGTCCGGTTCGGAAAGGATCAGGGGTGATTCCAGGTCTATATCCCAGTACTCTTTTTCGGTCCGGCTGCCGGGCGAGAGGGTTATGTAGCGGCCGGGCAACACCTGGTGTATGTTCTCAAAAAAAGTATGCGGTGCAATGTTGAATCCATAGGTCAACATGTTGTCGATTGCCCGGGGGTGCAATTGCCGGGTAAGACCGGGACAGCGCAGCAGGGCCTTGATTTCCGAGGCAAACAGGAAGCTTCCGTCCGGAAGTTCCGAAAAATAGAGCGGCTTAATGCCGAACCGGTCGCGGGCCAGGAAAAGCTCTTTTTTCTTCTTATTATATACGGCAATGGCAAACATACCTTTGAAGCGGTTCAGACACTGCGGGCCCCACGTGCTGTAGGCCGCCAGCACCACTTCCGTATCGGTGTGGGTCTGAAAGGGGTAGCCGGAACCGGCAAGCTCTTTGCGCAGGGATTTATAGTTATAGATTTCGCCGTTGTAGACAATGCAGAGGTTTTTGTCGGGACTGTAAATCGGCTGAGCCCCGGCATCCAGATCGATAATACTCAAGCGGCGAGAGGCAAGCTGCACGCAGGCATCGATATGAAACCCGGCTGCATCGGGGCCGCGGTGGGCAATGGCCTCCGACATGCTTTCAATAACCTCGCGCCCGGTCGCAACTCCGTTTTTATTATATATTCCCGCAATTCCGCACATGTCGAGACAATTCCAAAGGGTATCTGTTTTTTCTTCTTTGTGACGGCCGGAGCCTGAAGCTAGTTATAGCAAACGGGTTTAGGGTGTCAAGCAAAAGGCTTTTTAACCGGAAAAATGTAAATACTTAACAAATTACAAGGGGTTTTAACACATATTTAAAACCGCTTTTAATGTACATTAATTTTCCCCGGCTATATTGAAAGACATAGAATGTTACCTATGCAAGACAATTAAAAACAAACAGTATATTAATAGAGGAGGTTTAGACATGAATAAATGTATTGAACAAATACTGGTGATTCTGCTTTTGGCCCTGACTGTTCTGCCTGTGTCGTCACTGCTGCATAACGGGGTTGTCACTTCCCGGATGTATCAGTCGGCACAGCGCTACGATTTGCCGAACTACGCCTACCCGCCGTTTCTCTATGAAGTGTACTGAGCCTGTGCCGATAACGGTAAGGCCGGTCAAATTCAATTATTCGTTTATAATAAAACCCACCGCCTTTGGCAGTGACCCGGAGAGGTTTTCTCGGTCCGGGGGACCCTTTTAATAAGACGCTTCGCGTCTTCTCATCCTTTTCTTTGCTGGCCAAAGAAAAGGATGCAAAAGAAAGGCCACCCTGCAACTTGTCCCGCCTTGTCAGGCGGGATTCCCTCGCGGCACGATTTCAGTCGGCGGGTCAACAAACTCGCCCCTGAAAAACGGGGCTCAAACATGTCGACCCTTGTTTCCTCCTTAAATCGTTGCACTCGGCTGCGTTGCAATGGGAATTAAGGAAGCCCGTAATTAATCAAAGGAAAAAGCATGCAATAGCGTTTTAATTTTAGCCCCCTCTGGGGAGCTATTTAAGGCCTGCCGCTCTGAGTGAAGATTATTACTTTAGATATTATGATGTGCCGCCCTTTTTGTCGGCTTTGGCCATGCGGGTGGCTTTGGCTTTCGTGCGGATGTGTTTCTTCAGTAACTGGGCGGCAAAAAAAGACGGGCGCTTGGTGCGTAGTTCCCGGTGGACGATAACGCAGGCCAGAGCAAGACCTTCCTGTCCGTTTTCGGCAAACCCGGAAAACCACTCGCAGCGCCGGGAGGTACGGGGCAGATTGATGGCACCGGTTTTGCCTCCCACGGTCCAGTTGCGGGCGGCGTGCAGGCGGCGAAAAGAACGGAACTGTTTGCGGGCGGTGCCGGAGCGGACCGTTGCCTGCATAAGTTCCCGCAACTCATCTATGCTGCGGGGACTGAGAGGTTCGGCCAGTACGCTCCGCGAACTGCGGTACAACTCGCTGCCGGTTGCCGAAACCACCCGGTCGATGAGAAACGGCCGCATGATCTTACCGTTGTTTGCCGGGGCCGCGGACAACAGGGCGGCGTGCAGGGGCGAGATGGTGGCCCGGGTGTTGAAGCCGCTGGCAAGCTCGGCGCTTTCAAAATCGTCGGCAGGGGTGAAGGTTGTGCTGGGGCGCAGGGGCAGATCAAAATCCAGCGGCACATTAAAGAGCAGGGCCTCTGCAACTTCGGCAAACTCTTCGGCTTTCAGGTATTGAATGCCGAGGGTTCCGAAAAAGGGGTTGATGCTTTTGGAAAACGCATTCTTCAGTGATACGGGCCGTGAGCGAAAGCGCGCGCGCTTCAGGCCCAACTGGTGTTTGTACAGGGTATAGTTACGGCCGGAGACCGGCAGGGTGTTGTCGGCCGAGAACTGTTTCTTTTCAACAACCGCGGCGGCGGTGACAATCTTTATGAGGGAAGCCGCCGGAAATCCGGCTGAAATACACAGATTTTTCTGCGGGTCGGGCAACAGCCCGTCCTCGGCATCGTCACCACGGTAGTTGGCCATGGCCAGCACCGCGCCGTTTCGGGCGTCAAGCACTACGGCAGCGGCTACATAGGGCCGGTGCCTCCGGAACAGTTTAAGCAGATACTGCTGCATGTCCGGGTCGAGGGTTGTTTGCACCGAAACGGTTTCGCCGTTCAGTTCACGGGTAAAACCGTTTGCCTGCTCCGGGCGGTAGAAATAATCATCTTCGACAAGACCGGCAAGATCGAGAGCCGGGGGTTGGGGCTCCACGGGGGCGGCAGCTACGGAATCCAGGCGTTTGCCGACGGCCGGTCCGGCTATGCAGGCAATGGCGGCCAGCCCCACAAGGGCAACGACAAAAACAACAGCAAAACCGATTTTGTGCAACTGGTACTGTTTCCACGCCGTAACGAAATTGCCGATACGGGCCCGATATAGTGTCAGATAGTCGTTTTTCATGCGAAAATTTTTGAAAGTCCGTGGCTGGCTACTATCAGTACTGTACTTATAAAGAAAAGTCAAGGGATTTAAGGGGTTTTGTGAAAAATTACCCGGCGACGGATAAAAAAAGCCCTGTGGACATGAAGAGGTGTCCACAGGGCTTTTAAGGTTTTCATTATCAATACGGTTACATGGGGATGTTGCCGTGTTTTTTAGCGGGCCGTACTTCGCGTTTGTTGCGCATGGCTTCCAGGGAGCGGATGAGAACCTTGCGGGTCTCGGACGGCAGCAGAATGTCGTCAACGAAGCCGCGGTTACCGGCGATAAACGGGTTGGAGAACAGCTCTTCGTATTCCTGGATCTTCTCGGTCCGTTTGGCCTTGGGATCTTCCGCACCTTTGATTTCTTTGCGGTGGATGATATTGGCGGCACCGGCGGCACCCATAACGGCGATTTCGGATGACGGCCAGGCATAGACAAAGTCGGAACCAAGGTGCTTACTGCACATGGCGATGTAGGCACCGCCGTAAGCTTTGCGTGTGATCAGGGTCATCTTGGGCACGGTTGCCTCTGAATAGCACCACAGCAGCTTGGCACCATGGCGGATAATGCCGTTCCATTCCTGGTCGCAACCGGGCATGTAGCCGGGCACGTCAACGATGGTCAGCAGCGGAATGTTGAACGCGTCGCAGAAGCGGATGTGGCGGGTTGCTTTATCGGAGGCGTCAACATCAAGGGCACCACCCAGCACGTTGGGCTGGTTGGCGATGATGCCGATGGTCTCGCCGTTCAGACGGGCAAAGCAGACCACGATGTTTTTTGCAAAATGTTCATGGGTTTCAAAAAATTCACCGTTGTCCACAAGACCACGGATAACGTCTTTAATGTCGTAGGCCTGGTTGGGTTCATCCGGTATCAGGGAATCGAGTTCCGGACTGAGACGTTCCGGGCCGTCGCCGGTATCAACTATGGGAGGATCTTCCATGTTGTTTGACGGAATGTAGGACAGCAGTTCTTTGATCGTATCAAGGGCATGCTCGTCGTTTTCAGCGGCAAACTGGCAGACACCGCTTTTGGTACTGTGGGCCATGGCGCCGCCAAGTTCCTCGTGGCTGACCACTTCGCCCATAACGGCCTTGACGACCTCGGGGCCGGTTATGTACATGTAGCTGGAATTTTTTACCATGAAGATAAAGTCGGTCATGGCCGGGGAATACACGGCGCCGCCGGCGGTGGGGCCCATGATACAACTGATCTGGGGGATGACGCCCGAAGCGGAGGAATTGCGGAAAAAGATTTCGCCGAACCCGAACAGGGAGTCGATACCTTCCTGGATGCGGGCACCGCCGGAGTCGTTCAGGCCGATGCAGGGGCAGCCGGCTTTCATGGCCAGATCCTGGATTTTGGTGATTTTGCGGGCGTGCATTTCGCCGAGGGAGCCGCCACGGGCGGTAAAATCCTGGGCAAAGATATAAACGGTGCGGCCGTTTACTTTACCATAGCCGGTGATAACACCATCGGCCGGAATATCGGTTTTCTGCATGTTGAAGTAACTGCAGCGGTGCTTTACAAACATATCGATTTCCTGGAAGGTTCCCGGATCGAAAAAATAGTTGATACGATCACGAGCCGTCATCTTTCCCTTGGATTTCTGGCTCCCAATCGCCTTTTCTCCTCCCATCTGAGCTATTTTCGCTTTTCTGGCTTTCAGGTCCTCTATTTTCTCACTATTCTTTCCCATTCATTTTCTCCTTTCATAGAATTACTGGAAGGCTGACCAAAAAACTCTGGTAGACAGTCGGACAAAGTCCATATACTGTGTTGCGCTCACCCTTCGTCACTGCAACGTACAAACAAGTACACCTCATTTCTCAGGGTTTCGCGCGCCTTGTATCTGAACATTCTCCAACTGTCTCCCTTAACTATGGTATTACGACAGGCCTTGTTTAACCCATGAGCGGGTCTACGACAAAATGGGGGGTTCCCACGAGCATCCGAAATATTTTTAGCCTGCGAAAAAGAGAGCTTTCTTTACAGCCTAAGAATGTATTTTACAAAGTATAAGTTATGCATATTATAATTATTCCCCGGTTTAGTCAAGAAAAACCCCGCTGAAAGGCTCGGTTCCGGCAGCGGGTTCTTCCGGCAAAAATAACACTATTTTAGGCAGTTAGGGATTGCTTCGGGATTAGTGCCGCAGGTCGGGGTCGTCATCACCGTAGAGGGCCCGCTCTTCAAGCGCCCACTGCTGAAGCTTTTGCCTGCTTTTTTGTTTTTTCCGGAGATAGCCCCAAATGAACACCAGTCCGGCGATAAACCACAGAAAGCCGGAACTGGTCAGGATTGGTATCCAACTGAAGCGCAGGCTGAGATACTTGAGCCAGCGGGATTCCATCGTGTACCAGCCGATACGATAGGTTTCCCAGATGGCACGCTCGAAGTCCTTGTATTTGCTGTATTCTTTCAGAAACCGCTGAAAGGCCGCTTCACCGAATTCGCCCTTCAGGAAGGAGATAAAATAGAAACTCTGGCAATAGGCGATCTCGGCCTTGCGCAGGTCGACCGGAAATCTCTCGGCCAGGCTTTCCATGGGTAAAAGCCGGTCGGTCAGCACTGCAAACGTCATTTTTGAAAGCCGGTCGAGGCTCCACTCGCCGGCCTGGATGATTGCCAGCCCTTCATCCAGCCAGCGCGGCACCCGGTGCTTGCCGCCGAAGGCCTGGCCCAGCAGGATGTGGCTCAACTCGTGCCGAAAGGTGCGCTCTATGTCTATGCGGGGCCCTTTGAGTAAATAAATACGGTTTTTTAAAGGGTATGCCACCCCGATGGCCCAGCGGGGAACCCGGGCCCCGGCAGGCTGCATGGCCAGGAAAGATTTTTTGTCCGGGGCAATATAGACCGTAATGCCCGCGGTAAAGGAAAAGCCCAGCAGGCCCGATACATCCCGGGCAATGGCAGTACCGTTGCGTATCAAAAAATCGGCGGTTTTGCGGTCGGCCGGTGTATAGTAGAAGGTAAAGAGCCCGGATTCGGCCTTTTCAAAGGCAGAAAGGGGTTGCGAGGCCAGAAAACTATACAGAATTACTGTATAAATTATAGCCTTCAGCAAAATCGTCCCGGGCAATTTTCTTTGACTGTTCATGGTTTTTGGTATACGGTTTGTTGTGATATTTGCCACCCTGTATACGAGGAATATGAGACCGCTATGACGCACGAAGGTTCCGAAAAACTTTTCCTGATCGATGCCAGCGCCTACTTTTACCGGGCCTATTTTGCCCTGCCGGAGCTGTCGACCGCCACGGGTTTTCCCACCAACGCCATCTACGGGTTTACCACCATGCTGCAGAAGCTGATAAAAGAACATGACCCGGCATATCTGGCAGCGGTGCTGGACCGGCCGGAACCGACCTTCCGGCATGAAGAATATTCCGACTATAAAGCAAACCGGGACGAGATGCCAGAGAATTTGTCGGTCCAGATTCCGCGTATCAAGGATGTGATCCGGGCCTTCAATATTATGTCGGTGGAAAAGCCGGGGTATGAGGCCGACGATATTATCGGCACCCTGGCACGTCAGGCCTCGGAGGCGGGCGTGGAGGTTGTCATTATTTCCGGCGATAAAGACCTGCTGCAGCTTGTGGGCCCAAGGGTAACCATGCTGGATACCATGAAAGACAAGGTTTTTGACGCTGAAGCGGTCAAGGAAAAATACGGCCAGGGGCCGGAGAAGATGGTTGATATGCTGGGGCTTATCGGGGACACTTCGGACAATATACCCGGCGTGCCGGGAATCGGACCCAAGACGGCGCTGACCCTCTTGAACGAATACGGAAGCATTGACGGTATCTATGAAAACCTTGAAAAGATAACCCGAAAAAAACAGAAAGCCGCCCTTGCCGACAACCGGGAACTTGCCTACCTGAGCCGCAAACTGGTGACCATTGATACCGCAGTAGATCTTGACTGTACCTGGCAGGATCTGAAGGCAGCGGAACCCGACATGGATGCCCTGAGGGGGCTTTTCAAAGAGTTTGAGTTTACCCGCTTGCTTAAAACACTTGAGGTGGAAACAAGAGCGGATAAGAACTATCACCTGGTAACCGAACGCAAAGACATTTTAGATCTCTTTGCGGAGCTTCGCAGCCGGGGCGGTTTTACCCTTGACCTGGAAACAACCTCTGAACATCCCATGCTGGCAAAAATTGTGGGAATCTCTTTTGCCTGGCAGGACCATGAAGCCTATTACATTCCGGTTGCGCACCAGGGCCTTAAAAATCAACCCGACCGTGAGTTTGTGCTTTCCGAGCTGAAGCCCCTGCTGGAAGACCCGGACATAAAAAAAACCGGTCATAATATTAAATATGAATATATCATTTTCAAACGCAACGGTATTACCCTGCAGGGAATCGGCTGTGATACCATGGTGGCCTCCTATGTGCTGAACCCATCCAAGTATAAACACAACCTGGATGATGTGGCCCTCGATCACCTGGATCATCGCATGATTGCCTTTAAAGATGTTGTAGGGACGGGCAAGAAAGCGGTTACCTTTGATATGGTGCCCATTGACCGGGCCTGTGAATATGCCTGTGAGGACTCGGACATCACCGAGATGCTTTCCGACCTGTTGCTGCCCAAAGTCCGGGAAGAAGGCTTTGAAGAGCTTTACTACACCGTTGAAATGCCGCTGGTTCCGGTGCTGGCCGAGATGGAGATGACCGGGGTAAAGGTTGATATGGGTTTTTTGCAGGGACTGTCCCGGGAGTTCGGCAAGGAACTGACCGAAATAGAGGCGCGGATTTATGAGCTGGCCGGTGAAGAATTTAAAATAAATTCACCCAAGCAGCTGGGCGTTATCCTGTTTGAGAAACTCGGCCTGCCGGTAGTGAAAAAGACCAAAACCGGGTATTCAACCGATGTGACCTCCCTGACCGAGCTGTCGCACCGGCACCCGCTGCCGCAGGAGGTCCTTGCCTATCGCAGCCTGGCCAAGCTGACGTCAACCTATATCGATAATATGCCGGCCCTGGTGAATCCGGCCACCGGCCGGATCCATACCTCATACAACCAGACCGTGACGGCAACGGGCCGCCTGAGTTCCAGCGACCCCAACCTGCAGAATATTCCCATCCGCACCGAAGAGGGCCGCCGGATCCGGGAGGCCTTTATTACCGAGCCCGGCTGGAAGATCCTTTCGGCCGATTATTCCCAGATAGAATTGCGGATTCTGGCCCACCTGGCCGATGATGCAACCCTGATTGAATCCTTTACCAATGATGAAGATATCCATGCCCGCACCGCATCGGAAATCTGGGCGGTGGAGTCCGGCGAGGTGACCGACACCATGCGGCGGGAAGCCAAGGTGATCAACTTCGGGATTATCTACGGCATGAGTGCGTTCGGGCTCAGCACCGAGCTTGAGATTGAACCGCGGGTAGCCCAGGAATATATCGACAATTATTTTGCCCGGTACAAAGGGGTCAGGGCCTATCTCGACGGCGTGCTGGAGCAGGCGCGGCAGCAGGGGTATATCGAGACGCTGCTGCACCGGCGGCGTTACCTGCCGGATATTAAAGCCAAAAACGCCCAGGTGCGAAAATTCGCCGAACGTACGGCGATTAATGCCCCAATCCAGGGGTCGGCCGCCGACCTGATCAAGATTGCCATGATCCGTATCTCTGAAGAGCTTACCCGGTGCAACCTGCAGGCCCGAATGCTCATGCAGGTGCACGATGAACTGGTGTTTGAAGCACCGGAGGAAGAGATTGAAAAGTTGGGCGCCCTTGTGAAGCAAGAAATGGAAGGGGTCCTGAACATGAATGTGCCTCTGAAAGTGGATATGAGCTGGGGTACTACCTGGCGCGAAGCGCACTAAGGAGGCGGCATACGGGTTTATTAGTTAATAAATAAATCCACCACCGCCGGCGGTGGACCCCGGAGAGGTTTTACCTATCCGGGGTAGAAAGAGATTATAAAAGACGCAAGCGTCTCTGCCTACTTTGTCTTGCCACCTTCGGTGACAAGAGCTACGCACTTTGCTTTTTGCCTGCGACAAAGAGCTGCAAGCGATCAATCCGGCGGATTGACTCAAAGTAGGCAAAAGAAAAGGCGCCCTGCAACTTGTCCCGCCAGCGGCGGGATGCCCTCGCGGCACGATTTCAGTCGGCGGGTCAACAAACTCGCCCCTGAAGAACGGGGCTCAAACATGTTGACCCTTATTTCCTCCTGAAATCGTTGCACTCGGCTGCGTTGCAATGGGATTAAGAAAGCCCGTAATTAATCAAAGGTAAAAACTTTTAATAAGCAATGCTGCATACATTTAAACGTTGTAATTTTCACCCCCCTCTTTAAGGGGCTACCTAATGTCTACCGCTTTGCGGGAGGATTGTCAGATAAACGGCATATGTGAAAAGATGGTTGGAGCAGATGCCCTATTGTACGGTTGATGGTCAAAAAATATATTACCGGGAGTCTCCGGAAGGTGAACGGCAGAACACGACCCTTGTCTGTATTCACGGCTCCGGAGGAGACGGCACGGTGTGGGACTATCAACTCTCGGGCCTGGCGCAGGTTTGCCGGGTTATTGTTCCGGACCTGCCGGGCCATGGCCGCTCGGAAGGAGAGGCCCCCGGCAGCGTCGAAACCTGCGCGGCCCGGGTGGACGGATTTATCGAAGAACTGGAAATCGATACGTTTTTTATGGCAGGGCATTCTCTGGGCGGGGCCGTCGTTCAGGCCTATGCATGTGCGCACGGGGAACGCCTTCAAGGGGTCGTACTGGCGGCTACCGGCACACAGTTCGACATTGCGGATGAATACCTGCAACTGGTGGAAAGGGATTTTCCCGCAGCCGCCAAAGCATCGTGTGAAAACGCCTATGCCGGAACCGTACCGGAGGACGTGTGCCGAAAAGGGTATGCTATGCTGATGAATAACGGCTCCGAAACCATGATACGGGATATCAGGGCCTGTTCTCATTTTAATGGTAGGGACATGGCCGGGGCCATTACAACGCCCTGCCTGGTTATGTGCGGCAGTGACGATATAATCACGCCTGCCGGTCTGTCGGAAGAACTGGCGGGCTTGGTTCCTTCAAGTGATTTGGTTATCGTGCCGAAAACAGGACATATGGTTATGATAGAGGCTGCGGAGCTTTTTAATGAACATGTTGCCGCGTTGCTGCGCGGGAACAGGCGCTAGAGGCTTTACACGGCAGGTACCGAACAGGGCAATATAGAAAGGGGTTGGAAACCATGATACTTATTACGGGAGCAGCAGGGTTTATCGGAAGCGCGGTTGCCTGCGCTTTAAACCGGCAGGGAGAGACTGATCTGCTGCTGTGCGACCGGTTCAGGGACACCGAAAAATGGAAAAACCTTCTGGGAATAAAATTTAAACAGTTTGTTCACAGTGATGATCTTTTTGACTTTCTGAAGGACACGCCGCAGGATATCCAGGGTATTGTCCACTTGGGGGCGTGTGCCGATACGGTTGAGTCCGACATGGACTACCTGTTTGATAATAACGCCGACTTTTCCGTGAAGCTTTGCCGGTGGGCGCTGGAGAATGATGCGCGTTTTGTCTATGCGTCATCGGCGGCGGTGTATGGTGACGGGGTGCTGGGGTTTTCCGATGCGGACGAATTGACGCCTAAGCTGCGGCCCCTGAATAAGTACGGCTTTTCAAAGTGGATGTTCGACATGTGGGTGCTGGAAAACGGACTGGTCGACAAAGTGGCCGGGCTGCGCTACTTCAATGTCTTCGGGCCCAATGAATACCATAAAGAACGTATGGCAAGTGTGGTCTTCCATGCTTATCCACAGGCCAGAGAAAACGGCAAGGTCAGGCTTTTTGAATCGCACCGTCCCGATGTTAAGCACGGGGAGCAGTCGCGGGACTTTATCTATATCGATGAAATAACCGATATAACCCTGTTTGTGCTGAACAACCGTTCGGCAAACGGTATCTTCAACGCCGGTACCGGCAGAGCGCACAGCTTTAATGAGCTGGCTTACGGTGTTTTTGACGGCCTGGATATGGAGCCGGTGATAGAGTACTTCCCCATGCCGGAAGACTTGCGCGAACGCTATCAGTATTATACCTGCGCCGAGATGACACGCCTGCAACAGGCCGGCTATCCGCAGCAGGAAGACCGCTTCCGACAGTATGTTGCCCGGTATGTGCGCGACTATATCAAGCCGGGATATCTGCATATGGCGGAAGTAGACTGATGGTGCCGACACACGGCCGGTAAAACCTTTTTTCAGTATCAGGAGCCTTTACCATGGATGATCTGTTCCGGATGAAGATTCTCATCATTGACGATGATATGAGCAGCGTGGCTTTGCTGCAGCGACGACTGGAAAGCAGCGGCTATACCGACATTCAAACCACAACATCGGCCAAGGAAGGTTTGCTCCTGGTTCAGAAAGACCCGCCGGATCTTGTGATTCTTGACATTGTCATGCCGGAAATGGACGGGTATGGTTTTTGTAAACAGTTGCGCAAAAAGAAGCAGGCACTGGACATACCGGTTATTATGATGACCGGAGCCGCCCTGGATTCCGACGAAGCCATTAAAAAAACGTTTGACGCGGGCTCCACCGATTTCATAACCAAACCCATAAAAAACACCGAATTTCTGGCCCGGGTCAAAACGGCGCTGACGTTGAAAAAGGCCCATGACGATTTAAAGAAAGAGCTGGCCAAAAGAAAACGCTCGGAAACAAAACAAAAAAAACTGGTGAAAGAATTACAGGAAGCGCTGAACCATGTTAAACAGTTGCAGGGTATGCTGCCGATATGCGCCGAGTGTAAAAAAATCAAGGACGATACGGGCTACTGGCAAAAGCTTGAAGAATATATTGAAGAGCGCTCGGAAACTGAATTTACCCATGGCCTTTGTCCCGAGTGCGCCCTGAGGTTATATCCAGATATTGACTGGGAATTCAACAAAAAGTAGAGGGCTGCCCGGAGAATGTCCACCCTCCGTAGTCCCGACACATCGGGACGGAGGACTGACCCATCTACGGCGTTGCGCGCCTTGTATCTGAACATTCTCCGACAGCCCTTTGTTGTGGGTGTAGCACGATGATTTTTTGATTTTACCGGCGGGTGCCATGGCGAATGGTAATGGAAAAACGGTTATTGCTTTCGGCGGCGGCAAGGGCGGCACAGGCAAAAGTTTTTTAACCAGCAACATGGGAATATGCCTGGCTCGCCGGGGCAAAAAGGTTTTGCTGGTTGATGCGGATTTCGGCGGCGCCAATCTGCACTCCTTTTTGGGTATTCGTACGCCGGACCGGTGCCTTACCGATTTTTTTGAAAACAAAATTTCTCTTGATCAATTGATAACCCCTACGATCTGCAAGGGTGTCGGGGTGTTGAGCGGTGATTTCCGTTCCTACACCGCAGGTGTTTTAAACCACAACCTGAAGCTGAAATTTTTCCGACACGTACAGAAGCTTGAGGCCGACTACATCCTGCTGGACCTGGGTGCCGGTTCGCATCACAATACCGTTGACACGTTTCTGACCGCCGATAAAAAAATTCTGGTCATTAATCCCGACCGCATCTCCATTGAGAACATGTATCACTTTGTCAAGACCTGCCTGATCCGGGAAGTGGTCAAGCTGTTTACCAATATGGGCAGAAAAGAGGACTTTCTCGCCATATACAGTTCGCGGGAACAGCTAAGCCTGGTAAACCTGCGGGAGCTCATAGACTATTCAGCAGAACAGTTCGGTATGCAGGATCTGGTGGCGGATGCGTTTCGGCATTTCAGCCCCTATATTATCGTCAATAAAATCAGACGAGATAAAGATATGATGGTAGGATTTTCCTCCCGTAGTATCCTGCGAAAATATCTCGGGATTCATGCACAGTATATCGGCTTTCTCGGATATGACGATCATATTTGCGACAGCATTAACCGCGGTAAAATTTTTATCCATGATTTTCCCACCCTGCACAGTGCCGAAGAGGTCAAACAGATTACGGAAAATTTCATGGAAAACAGGCAAATTTCCTTAAAAACGTCGATTAATGGACGAAAAAGAACTTTCTAGACATTATGAAACCCTGGAGCTGGAGCCCGGGGCGGACCTGCGGGCGGTCAGAAACGCCTACTATTATTTAAAGGACCTGTATTCCCAGGATTCCTACGATACGGTACCGGTGCAGGAAGAGTTTCTGGATAAAAAGCGCGGCAGCATTGTAAAAGAGATTGAAGAAGCATACCAGGCTCTGGTAAACTATTTGGTTCCCGGCGGCGGCGGACAGGCTCCTGATGATTCGACGACATTTTTACAGGTAGAAATATTCGACGGCAAGGCTTTACGCGAAATTCGCGAAAGCCAGAAAATAAACCTGAGAGAAGTGTCTCTGGCAACGCATATTTCACTTGAATTTCTGAAATATATCGAGGCTGAACACTTTTCCGGATTGCCTCCCGAGGTGTATCTGAAAGGGTATTTGAAAACCTATGCCGAATACCTGCATGTTGATTCTGAAAGGGTGGTTACGGAGTATATGGCCCGTTACGACGCATGGACGCGGGAAGGTGAACAGTGATTCGGTACGTGCAGACCGAGCAGTAACAGACAGAAGGGAGTTAACGGAGAAATGAGCAGCAGCAAGAAACAACAGGTACAGGAGCTTTTTGAAAAAGCCGTTATGTTTTCACAAATGGCCAAGCCCGAAGAAGAAAAATCGGTCTATGATGAGATTGTTGAACTGATCGGAGAGGAGAAAGATGCGGAACTGCTGAGCCTGGCGGCCAGGGCCCGGCTCAATAAAGGTGTTACCCTCGGGCAGCAGGGCCTGCTGCAACGGGCCATTGATCTGTTTGATGAAATCCTGAAGCGGCTGGAAGGCAGTGAACATGAGCAGCTTATACAGAGGACGGCTGAAACCCTGGTTAACAAGGGTATCGTCCTTGGTTTGCAGACAAACCTGAACGAGGCCTGCAGCGTCTACGATGACGTGATCTGCAGATTCGGTGATGCAGACCGGTCCGGGCTTAAGGTGCAGGTGGCCATGGCCCTCTTGAACAAGGGGGCGGCATTCAGCCGGAAGGGAAAACTTGATGATGCCATAGCGGCCTATGATGAAATCGTTGACCGGTTTGCTGCCGAAACAGAGATTGAATTGAAAGTATGGTGCGCCAAAGCCCTCTTCAACAAAGCCATTGCGTTGGGAAAACAGGGGAACCCGGCCGAGGAAATCACCATGTATGATCAGATTCTCAACGCCCTGGGCAACCCTGAAGAAACCATACTTAAAGAGCAGGTGGCCCGGGCCTTGATGAACAAGGGTGATGCCCTGGGGCGCCGGGCCGACGTTGAAGAAGCCAAAGTGATTTATGATGAGGTCATTAAACGCTTTGACGATGCGCAGGATCTGTCTTTAAAAAACCAGGTAGCTCGGGCCAGGTTTAAGAAGGGGTTCAGTTACCACTTTTAGATTTCATTTGTAAGTTTGTTTCCCACTGGTTATTAAATTTATAATCCCACGGCCTTTGGCCGTGCGACCCGAAAAGCTTTTAGCGTTTCGGGAAGAACACGTTTATAAGACGCTGCGCGTCTTCTACCCCTTTTCTTTGTTCGCCCCAAAGAAAAGGGGGAAAAGAAAGGGCGCCCTGCAACGTGTCCCGCCGTCGGCGGGATACCCTCGCGGCACGATTTCAGTCGGCGGGTCAACAAACTCGCTCCTGAAAAACGGGGCTCAAACATGTCGACCCTTATCTCCTCCTGAAAGCGCTGCACTCGGCTGCGTTGCAAAGGGTCGAACCCCAAGCCGCCCCACATCTGTTAAAATTTTAATAAATGCTATAAAAGATTTTTGAGATAAAGATTACTGATCGACTGGATACAATTGTGCTTTCTCCTCAACCCCTTTGGCGGCCTGCTCATCAAGCACGGTCCGGACAGCATCGGCTATTTCCCGAACATTAAAGGGTTTCATTATAAACCGGTGTATGCCGATCTGCTTTGCCGTCCGGGTCGATACGGTTTCACTGTAACCGGAGCAGAGGATCAACGGAAGCTCCGGCCGGATCTGAAAAAAGTTTTTTGCAAGTTCAAACCCGGTCATGTGCGGCATGGTCTGGTCTGTTATTACCAGGTCGAAGCGGTCCGGATCCTCGCGAAACAAAACAAGGGCGTCTTTGCTGCTGTTGATGGTTTCAACGGAATAGCCCAGCGATTCGAGCATATCCTGGGCAACATCGGTGAGCAGTTCTTCGTCGTCCACAAACAGAATGCTTTCGGACCCAAGGGGCAGCTTTTCAAGCATGGCGGCCTCTTCCTGTATGGCCTCTTCCAGGCGGGGCAGAAACACATGGAATGACGTGCCGCTGCCCGGCTGACTTTCAACCGAGATACTGCCGCCATGGCTTTTAACAATGCCGTGCACCACGGCCAATCCCAACCCGGTTCCCTTGCCGACACCCTTTGTTGTAAAAAAGGGGTCGAATATTCGATCGATAATTTCTTGGGGTATTCCTGTTCCGGAGTCGCTTACGGTCAACTGCAGATATCTGTCCGGTTGCAGGTCATACGACTGTTCGGCCTGCTCCCGGTCAACTTCAACTTCCTGCAGGCAGATTTTCAGCACGCCCCCTCTTTCCTGCATTGCATAGGACGCATTTGTGCAAAGGTTCATTAAGAGCTGATGCATCTGGATCGGGTCGGCAATGAGGGAGGCTTTGCTGTTGAGTTCCGTCTGGATATCAATGGTGGTCGGCAGAGACGCCCGGAGCAGTTTCAAGGCTTCGTTAATAACTATTTGCAGTTGAATAGGCTTTTTTTCCTGCTCTCCCTGGCGGCTGAAAGCCAAAATCTGCTTTACCAGATCTTTCGCGCGATGGCTGGCGGTCAGCACGTGTTCCATCTTGCGCTGCTCCTTGGATTTTTCGGGAAGAGACTTGATAACCATTTCGGAATAGCCGATTATGGCTGCCAGGATGTTGTTGAAGTCGTGGGCGATACCGCCGGCCAGGGTACCGATGGCCTCCATTTTCTGGGCCTGGCGCAACTCTTTCTCCAGGCGCAACTCGTGGGTTACGTCGCGGCCGATGGCAACATAGCCGTTGATGGTTTCGGACTGGAAACGGATAGGCGTAATGCTTGTTTCGAAGTCCCGAAGAGAACCGCTTGTTTTCTTAAAAGAAACGCGCCCGGACCAGGCGTTGCCGCCGCTGATGGTCTGCCAGATATCGTCATAAAACTTTTGATCATAAATTCCCGACTCGGACTGAAAGGCATTTTTGCCTTTTATGTTTTCCCGGGTGTAACCGAGCACTTCTTCCATGGCGGGATTGATATACAGGATTGTGCCGTCGGCATCCATGATCACCACGGTTTCCTTTGCCTGATCTATGGCTGAGGCCAGCCGGGCCCGTTCGGCTTCCCAACGTTTGCGTTCAGCTATTTCCTCCCGCAACTCTTCGTTGGCCTGGGTCAGTTCGGCGGTGCGACCGGCAACCTGCTTTTCCAGGAAGTCGTCACGCTTCTGTATTTCGGAAACCATGATGTTGAAGCCGTCGATCAGCACACCGATTTCATCATTGCTGTGCTTTTCGGCCCGGATGGAATAATCTTTGTTGGTAGATATTTTGCGAACCGTATTGGTGAGGTTGACAAGGGGTAGAGAAATAAACCGCTGAAGTATGTTGGAAAGCAGAATCGTCAACGTCAGCGCTAAAAGAGCAATAGACACTGATATGCCGATGTACTGTTGCAGGCGCAGGTGAAACTCCTGCAGGTCGTAGTTGATATAGATGGTACCGATTTTTTCCTTGTTGATAATAATCGTCTGAAACAGCAAAAGGTGCTGATCGGCATAGTAGTGAATGTTTTTATCGGGGAGAGTAGAGGGGCAATCGCTGGTGGTGTCGTAACGTTTATACCGGGCGAAAATGGCCTTGTCCTGGTCATATATACAGGCCGACACAATGTGGGGTTTAACGCCAAGGGCCGCCAGGGTCTGCTCGGCGGCCTTCCGGTCGTCGAACAACAGGGCAGACGCACAGTTTGTCCCGATAACCCTGGCCAGGCTGGTAAGATCCTTGGTCAAGGTCGAGCGGGTTTCACTGCGGTACTTAAGAATAAACGCGGTTATTGCAAGCAGTATAACCGTGCTGCTGATAACGATAATTATGCTGTTCAGCTTCCATTTAATTGGAAGGTCTCTTAAAAACGACAACGCCCCTCCTTGTTTCATTTCAGAATAGGTTTCGGTGAAGCTTCTGATTCCTTGATTATGCGGGCAAGCTTCAACAACTGCGAACTGATTCTCAAACCGGCCAGCCGGGCCGCCGCCGGATTTATTTCAAAGCGGAATTTATTATCCTGTTTATAAAAATTGATGATACCGCCCATGCGGGCAAAATCCGGTAAGTGCCCAACAGTCAGCACGTTTTGTAAACGATGCTGCTGAAGCACGCTTTTAATAAGTGTCGGGTCTGTGGAATTAATATACAGCACGTGAAACGGCTGCTTGTCTTCCTGCTGCAGTTCTTCGTAGTAAAGCACCTCAACAGGATGCTCGTTTACATATTTATTGTCTAAAATATCAAAGGCGTTTTCGCAGGGCTTTCCATTGAAAATGCATACGCGCAGCGGGGCATTATCCTTAAGGAATGTTTTTTCAGGCCAGTCGATAAAGATGGCAAACCGGTAGAGAAAACCGGCCTTGACCCTGCATTCGGTTATGGATGCCGTTTCCGCGCACACCGGCGGTGTGCATACCGTCATCAGGGCCTGCAGAATAAGGTAGCATAAAGCGAGTGTGCGGACTTTTTTTCGTTTCACGTGCGTAGACATTGTACCCGCGGATTGCCCTCTCTCATATGAATGAACCCTCTTTTTTTATATTCGATGTTTCCGGAAAAAACTAAAAATTCCAGCAAATTCTACCGTAGATTGTTCGGCGAACCTCGCTTTCGGCCCGCCTGAATACCTCATCGGAAAATTCATTATGCTTGTTGTCAAGCAGGTTCTGTCCGATAAGGGAAAGCTCGAGATTTTTAACCGGTCTCCAGCCCAGTCGAATGCAGAGATTAAGATATCGCTTTATTCCAAAGCCGGGAATATCGTCTGTAAAGTACAGGCCTGTATCAAGTTCAACCCGGGGAGAAATCTCGATTAACGACCTCAGTGTCCATTGGGTGCTCGGGCTCAGATTTTCATCGGCGGAGGCATTGTTTGCCCGGCTGTCTGTTTTCGGATTCAGATTCATCTGCAGCCAGGTAAAGCTTGCCTGCAGCCTCCACCACGCTCGTACCTGCCAGGTTGCGGCTATCTCAAGGCCGTAGGTGCGGCCCTTCATTTTATTATCACTTTTTAGAGGGTAAAGTATATAGGTAGAACTACGCATGGGAGATGTCGGCTCAACAGTGCGGAGCTCTTTATAATAATTATAGAAAGCGGTCATGTCCCAGGAAAAGGTGCTGGTGGCCTGTATGCGATAACCGAGTTCGTAGGCCATCATGGTTTCTGAATCAAAGCTGTCGGTGCCCTGCCATTCAATAAGGCCTTTGCGAAAAGATCCGGTCGCGATCCGGGGGAGCACGCCCAGCCGGACACGGCCGTCGTGTTCAAAGTGCGAGGGAAGCCTAACGGCACGGGACACCGCGGCCCAAACGGTTTGCCGGGCATCGGGCGTCCAGAGTATCCGGAGGGTGGGCTGCACCTCAAAGTCGGTATAGCTGTTATACTCGAACTTTGAGCCCAGAATCAACTTCAACCGGTCTTTGAGCAGAGTTATTTCATCCTGGATAAATCCGCTGTATATATGAACATAGCGACTGCGGGGATCAAGAACGTAAAACACGTTGCGCTCTCTCTTATGGTCTTTATGCATGCGGAACCCCAGGCCCCAGATGATTTCATGGCGTGCAAAGGGAACAAACCGGTGTTGCAGGTCCACATCGAAGGTGTCCAGAGCCGATTCATCTTTCTCGAGATCGGATGAGTCTTTGTATTGTTCGGCGTTTGTATAGCGGTTTGCCCTGTGGCGGGTGCGGTCGTAATATATTTGGAGCTTCATCTCAGACGTGGGCCCGGGTGTATAGGTCCAACGGCCAAGCAGGTGCAGTCCCGAGGGGTATCCATGCCCCTTTACCAGGGCCCGGCCGGGCTCATGATTGATCAGCGGACGGCTTGTCCATGATTTTTCGCGGCCGTTGTAATAGTCGCCGGTGAAAACAAAGGAGTGTTTTGAAGACGGCTCCCAGTCGATTCGAAAGCCGGTACGTATGTATTCGGGTTCTTCCATGCGCCGGTTTTCCACGGCGCCGAACTGTATATGCTTGGCATACAGGCGGTAATGGAGAGCCTCTCCCAGCTTCCCGCCGTAGCGGACCGCTTCATACCACTCGTCGGTATTGCCGACTGTGGCGGTCACCATACCGCCCATGGTGTCCCGGGCGTGTTTTGTTATGATGTTTATAACCCCGTTAACGGCGTTGGACCCCCACATGGTTGCACCCGGTCCACGAATGACCTCTATCCGCTCGATATCTTCCAGGAGCATATCCCGAAAATCCCAGAAAACCCCGGAAAAGAGCGGAGAGTAAATGCTGCGGCCGTCAATCAGTACCAGCAGCTTATTGGCAAACTCGCCCAAAAATCCCCGGGCGCTCACCGCAAAGTCACCGGGGTCGGTGCGGGCCACCTGCACGCCCGGCACCATGCGCAGCATATCGGGCAGGGTCGTAAATCCGCTACGACGGATATCTTCTTTGCTTATAACAAACACGGCTGCCGCAGTCTGGGACAATTTCTGGGCCTTTTTTGTAACCGAGAAGACTTCGGTACGCATCAACTCTTCCAGTGAGTAGGCGGTAAAGTCAACGGCCTCTGCAGAACTGCCGGTGGTGTCGGCCCAGGATGGAGAGGCTGCAGTCAGGATGAGCATTACAATGAATAAAGACGGATAAAGAAAGGTTTTTACATTTTTCATTATGCACCCCTTTATCATTGCACCTCTTTCCGACGGTTTCGTTCCCGAAAAGCTCCGGCGAAATAAAAAGCTTCACAAGTATAGTATCTTTACGGAGGTTTTGATGTTTTTATTAATATTTTTTTAGTAGCTTTTAATAATTTGTTTTACAAGGAAGGGTGTGGTGCATTCAATAGAGTAAGTACGAAACAGATTATTTTAAAAAAACACGTTTAGAAGCATTCATATAGTTGTTTTTTTGGGAACTTGACAGCTATTTTTCATTAAATATGTTTTTTTTGGGATATCGATTTTTTCACGCCTTTTAGCCGTCAAAAAACCTTTAGTTGCGCTTTTTGATTTTTTTTGCCTTTATTTGCTGTGTTTTCCCACAATATTTGTTTTTTTTGGGGACTAATATGAAATTTTTATCATGCGATTATTAAATAAGGCCCTTACGTCACAATGGCCGGTGACGGTAGTTTCTAATAGAGGAAATGTATGATAAAATGAAGGGTATGACACCGACAACCCATATTACCGTTTCCTGCCTTGTAACCGCCTTTACGCTGCAAGCCGGTGCAGGCCCGAATGTGCAGATTGCCGTTGCAACGGCAGGTTGTCTTGCGGCCCATTTTGCCTTTGATCTTGTGCCCCACGGATGTATTGCAACCCCACAGACCATTTTCAGAAAAGTACTGCCGACGATGCTTGAGGTTGTGCCGGGCCCGCTGATTCTCGCTTTTTCTATTCAGCAGTTCGGGTCGCCGCTGCTTTTTTTAACCGCTGCTCTTTTTGGTATACTGCCGGATATTGTTACTACGCTTTACGGCTGGAACAAAAGCATGGTTTCAAGAGTGCCCCTGGCCGAAGCACTGCATCTGTTTCATAGAAAAGTACACTGGTTTGAACAGGAACAACCGGACGGGGAATATGTTTGCCCTTATCCCAATAAAAATCTGCTGTTTATCGAAGCCTGCTGCCTTGTGTGTATCGTAGCGGTTCTGTTTGCTCAGGACGGGCTTTGATGTCTCGGAGATATCCCCGGCCTTTCTTTACTATCGAGTCTCTGGTATACTACCAAGATTATCACTTTTTGATACAAGGAGGTTGCAATGAGTTGGTTTGGAAAGCTCACATTCGGCTCTTTAGGGCTGTTTTTGGGTGGTCCGCTGGGCGCTGTTGTCGGAGCGGCAGTGGGCCACCATCTGCTGGATAAAAGAGAAGGGGAACTGCCGGGACAGCAAAGACCGCTGCAGCAGTCCGAACAGGCCCAGGCGGCATATTTCGTCTGTATTTTTTCAATTCTGGGCAAGATTGCGAAAATCGACGGCGCAGTTACCCAGAACGAACTGGCCGTAGTGGATACCTTTATCGGTTCCATGAACATATCGGAAACGGAAAAGGGCTTTGCCAAACAGGTTTTCAATGAAGCCAAAAACTCGCCCTATTCTATCGATGATTTTGCTGCACAGTTTTATCAAATCAACCGCGGCCAACCGGCTGTG
This sequence comes from Thermodesulfobacteriota bacterium, assembly GCA_028282925.1. GTDB lineage: Bacteria > Desulfobacterota > WTBG01 > CAIYCZ01 > CAIRTM01 > JANQGV01. The sequence continues at coordinate 18,649 of JANQGV010000027.1, read as the reverse complement.
CTGATATCCTTTATGGATGTTTTGTTTCGGGTGGCGGCGGCCGACGGTTCATTGCATGCTTCCGAAGAGGCGGCTCTGACTCAGATACAAGAGATTTTCAATATCAGTGATCAGCAATACAACAACATAAAAGCGGTTTATTTTGACGACACCGACAAATATTATAAAAGTCTGAATTGTACCCCCCAGAGCACGGTCGATGAAATAAAAAACAGTTATAAAAAGCTTGTCAAAGACTTTCATCCCGACACGATCGTGTCCAAGGGACTGCCCGAGGAATTCACCCAATTTGCAACGACTCGCTTCCGTGAAATTCAGGAAGCCTATGAGAAAATTCGAAGGGAAAGAGGCTTTTAGTAAAAGAGCAAGAGGGTACAGGCAGGAGGCAAGGACCTCCTTGAACCAATCGGCAGATACGGACCAATGGGCGCCCTGATAAAAGCATCCTGCACATGTGGATTTGAGACCGATTTCACCGGCGGCAGCGGTAAGCACAACTATGACGCTGTCTGTTACGCCCCCGCCCTTTGCCGGAACTGTAATACGTTTGTAGTAAAAAACTATCTCGAGCCGTTTTCCCGGTGCGAGGTCTGTAACGCGGATGTAACCTTCTATAATGATCCGGCAATACAGGCGCCGTGCACAAAACAGTCCGGGGAGACGGAGGCCGCCTCAGAGGAAAAGCGGCCCTTCATTTTGCCGACAAGCCCCTGTCTTTGTCCGGCCTGTGGAAAGGCGGGATTACGCTTTGAACATGTGGGCTGCTGGGATTGACGGGACCAGAAAGCCCTGCACAAAACAGTCTTCTTTTGGAACACGGAGATGTCCAGGAAAAAAGCACAAAAAGGTGTCCGAACCTTAACCTCCGATGATGACCTGTACCAGATTTTCGGCAATGATGAAGCGGAAGCGGAAATGGAGGAAGAAGTCACCAGAGAGAATTTTTCAGAATTGCTTGAGCAGTCCCTGGCCGATAAAAGCGGCAAAACATTGCTTGAAGAAAAAGGCAGCCTGCTGAAAAAGGATTCCGTTCCGGTTCACGAATTGATAAAGGAATATCCGGAGCCCCAGGCCGAGCTTGATTTGCACGGATGTACTGCGGAAGAGGCTGTTTCGAAAACAATGAGCTTTATTCAGGCGGTAGCATTGCGGGGAATGCGGACCATACGTATTATCGTGGGAAAAGGGCTTCATTCCCGGGGGGAAGCAGTGTTGCCCGGAGTTATTGAAGGGGAAATGGTGGAACTGAAACGGGCCGGAAAAGTTTTGACCTTTACCTGGGAAAAAGCGGCGAAGCGAAAAAGCGGAGCACTTATTGTGTATCTGGCAGGGAAACGATAAACGGTATGGGAAAAGCTCAAAAAAATCCTGAAGCAAAGAAATGGTTTGACAAAGCCCATAAGGAAGCCAGCAAGGGAAAACTGAAACAAGCTGTTGCCTGCTATACCAGGGCGATAGAAATCGACCCGGAGTATGTGTCGGCCTTTTATAACCGTGGACTGGATTATGATGAGCTGGGAGACTTTGAAAAAGCCGTCGCCGATTTTTCCCGGGTTATAGAGCTGGACCCGGGAGATGCCGAGGCCTATTATAACCGGGGGCTGGCATACCGAAGACAGCAGAACTTTGAAGAAGCGCTGAAGAATTATGAACAGGCACTCATCATCAATCCCCGCTATGTTGAGGCCTACAACAACCGGGGAAACGCCTGGTACTTGCTCGGCAAGCCGGGCATGGCAATTGAGAGTTATAATAAGGCCCTTGAGATTAATCCTGAATTTGCTCATGCCTACTATAACCGGGGAGCGGCCTATGATGAACTGCTTCAGTATGATAAAGCACTGGCCGATTATTCGGTGGCGATACACCTGGAAGAGCGACATGAATACTACTTCAACCGGGCACTGACCTACGGTACCTTACAACATTATGAAAACGCCCTGGATGATTATTCCCGGGCCATCAACCTCAAGCCGGACTATACCGAAGCCTATAATAACCGGGCCAATGTACTGACCTGCCTTGAACGCTACAATGATGCAATCATCGATTATAATAAAGCTCTGGAAATAGATCCCGGATACAAAGAAGCTCTGGAAAACAGAGACTCGGCTATCCGCATGCGGAAAAACGCATTTCAGGCCAAAAAAGGGGGGCCGCTATAAGGTGTGCAGAGCCGAAGAAATTGGGCGTTCGGCGGCCATCAAGAAAATGCCTGCGGCGTATGTGTTTTTTTGAAAATGAAACAACCCGCTCCATTACCGCGCCTGTAGAATTCCACCCCGGTTCCAATAAATGAATACATCATCAGATGAAATCCGGATTTTTTTCTGTTCAGAGAAGAATACCTCTTGAGTTTCAAGCCTTTTTATATTAGTTGTGTTTATTGTGTTTTGCCGGACATTGCTGAAGGTTTTCATCGAGAGCAGGAACGTTTTCACTGCGGGCAGGTAAACACCGCCGGGGGGGCCCGGCGATGACAAACCCACAGAGAAAATAGAGTGTATATCACCTGTGTTCAGTAAACTCGGCCCGCCCCGGCAAAACTCACTACCCCTTATCTTCCGGCGACAGCCCTGTTCAGGAGGCTTCTTGCTCAATGACGGAGGTATGCCGGGATGTCCAAAAACAACCAGACAGGAGAAGGAATATTCATGCCAAATACCATCGGTTTTGACAATGAGCTGTATTTAAAAGAGCAGTCAGAGGCAATTATCAACCGCATAGGTATGTTCGACAACAAGCTGTACCTTGAATTCGGCGGCAAACTTCTGTTTGACCATCACGCGGCCCGTGTTTTACCCGGTTTTGATCCAAACGTCAAGATGCGGCTTTTGAAAAAGCTGAAAGACAAGGCGGATATTATTCTCTGTATTTTTGCGGGGGATATTGAAAGGAAAAAAGTGCGGGCCGATTTCGGTATCACCTATGATACCGATGCCCTTAAACTTATCGATGATTTAAAAGAATGGGGCATAGACATAACAGCGGTTGTTATAACCCGTTTCGAAGACCAGCCAGCCGCAAAAGTTTTTAAAAACAAGCTGCAGCACCGCGGTATCAAGGTCTATGTTCACCGGTATACAAAAGGCTACCCCACCGATGTAGATCTGATTGTAAGCGATGAGGGCTATGGCGCCAATGAATATATAGAAACTACTAATCAGCTGGTGGTGGTGACGGGTCCCGGACCGGGTAGCGGCAAGCTTGCAACATGCCTCTCGCAGTTGTACCACGAGCATAAGCGAAATATTAATGCGGGGTACGCCAAATTCGAAACTTTTCCCATCTGGAATATCCCGCTCAAGCACCCGGTAAACATTGCCTATGAAGCCGCCACCGCCGACATTCAGGACTACAACCAGATAGATCCGTTTCACCTTGAAACCTATAAGGAAACGGCCATTAATTATAACCGCGACATTGAGGTCTTTCCCGTGCTCAAGAGAATTCTGGAAAAAATTTCGGGTGAAACGTCTATGTATAACTCCCCAACGGATATGGGGGTCAATAAAGCCGGATTTGCCGTTAGTGATGACTCGGCGGTGCAGGAGGCGGCCAGACAGGAGATAGTTCGCAGGTTTTTACGATACAGTTGTGAATATGTAATGGGATTTGTCGATAAAGAGACGGTTCAGCGGGTTGAGCTCCTCATGAAAGAACTTGCTATCGACCTTGATGACCGCACTGTAATTGCCGGGGCACACAGGGCTGCCCTTGATGCCGAAAAAAACCAGGCCGGGCATGAAGACATTTTTTGCGGGGCCGCTATCGAGCTTCAGGACGGCGCCATTATTACCGGTCATAATTCACCCCTTATGCATGCCGCATCGGGCCTGGTGATAAATGCCGTGAAGCACCTGGCCGGCATACCGCAAAAAATCCATTTGCTGCCGCAGAACATCATTGAATCCATTTCTAAATTCAAAAGAAGCACCCTCGAGAGCAAAAATACCAGCCTGAATCTCGACGAGGCTCTTATCGCGTTGAGCATCAGCGCCATGACGAACTCTGCTGCGGAACTTGCCATTGAGAAGCTTACGGAGCTTAAAGGTTGTGAAATGCATATTACGCATATCCCGACACGGGGAGATGAGGAGGGTCTGCGAAAACTGGGTATCAATGTAACCAGCGATACGAATTTTTCCAGCAAAAATTTGTTTATTGTATAGCGGGCCGGTACCGGATTAAAAAGGGGTTTCCGGGTCAGCGAGCCTAAAAGCGTGTCAGACGGCCGGTTTTTCCGCTTCAACATACACGCTTTCGGAGATGCGTTCCTGAAGATCCAACTGGTCATGTTCGGGGATCTTTGTCCGGCCGGCGGGCATTATTTCTATCCCGATAAAACCATGTTTTTGCAGGAGGCCGGACAATGAGGTGCCGTCGTACATCCACTGATGGTGCCGTGTCCCCGTCAACAACAGCCGCAGCCGGTGTGCAAGCGATCTCGGGCCCGGTATACACACGTGTGTCCCTTCAATGAAGGCGTCCGCATCGCCGGAATCAAGATATTGGGCAACGTGCTTTTTACTATCCGGAACGGCTATTCTGATAATACCTTTGGGGCGCAGTACCTGAAAGGCTTCCTTAAGAAAGGTGTCGGCCGCGCTTCTGTCAAGATGTTCCATCATATGAGAACTGTACAGTACATCACGGGATTCATCTGAAACAGGCAGTCCTCTGGCGGCATCCCCATATTCGATGTCGTTTTTACGGGCAAACTGAATGAACTGATACTGAGAGCCTTCAAGAAGCCGCAAGGCATGCAGAACATCCGGTAAAACGGGTATCTGTGCCAGGCGAAGGCTCCAGGAATTATCAAAGTTGCGCCAGCCCGGTGTGGGCGTCTGACCGCATCCGACGTTTATTCTCAACATTTTTGCAATTTTTTACATGCCGTAACGACTTTTGAAGCCCGTGCAGGCTATGGACGATTCACTATAGATATTCTTTTGGACGAAAAGGGCGTTTGCTGAAGTCGATTATTCGGGGACGTGAAATTCAGTTTCTCCCGGTGAGGCAATCAGATCGCCAAAATAGAGACAATAGAGCTCATGGCTGTCGCCCAGGAAGCATTTTTGACGCTCATGTTGTGGAAGATGGACAAACTCCCGGGTATTGATGAACGGCGGTAGAACCAGTGCAATGGAATTGGTTATCTGGAAGATTTTATTGAGCAGGATATCCGCGGGCGGCATGGTATTGGAATGCAAAAAACAGTACACATGATCGGGGCCGGTTACGTTCCAGTCGGGGTCAAGGAAGGCTGCATCAACGGGGGGCAGTCTGTCCAGCAGGTTTTGGTTTAAGATGTCTCCCTGTATGAAGGACACTCGGCTTGAGCACCCTGCCTTTGCCGCATTGCTGATTGCCTGTTCCTGGTGAGAAGGATCAATTTCTATGGTACATACCTGTCGGGCGGTTTTTGCAAGCGAAATCGTCGTGAATCCGGCACCGGTGCAGGTTTCCAGGACGTACAGGCCCCTGAAGCGTTCAGCGAAATGGGTTGTGAAACGTCGGTCGATACCCATAGTAAAGGTACGCTCGTCGGCCCTGTAGGCATCCCCGAATTTTGTGCGGATACGATCAACATTCATAGCAGTACATTACAGTTGTGGGATTATGTCGGGAGGAAGCAATTCATAATTCGGTAAAATGATCACGTCAATTGTTTTATACTCTTCGGTCTTGAGTGTTATTATGTGAATAAATTCAATTGCATCGGCGGTGGCCCTGAAGTGATAGTCGACCGTATCTATTTCCCACTTCGCTTCCCCGAACGGTGAACGTCTTTTGAAAAAGATAGAGCAGGAAATCCAAGAACCAGCAGTATGAATAGGCATACTCTCTTTTTCATTCGGTACTTCCTCTTTTATGCAGCGTTACTTTTTAAAAAAGAGATGAATCCTCGTCCGGGTTTATGCGGGTAAAGGTAAACGTGCCGAGCGAAGGAACCGTCCCAGCAACCAGAAATGGTTCGGCCTCAATCCTGTAAATGTCTTCCGGCTGTGTTGTGGGCTCGTCGGCCGAGGTATAGGTGCTGCCGCTGTCTGTACCGGCATCGTAGGGAAACAGTTCAATAACCTTTTGGTCGACCCAGTCGCCGTTATCATACAGGTTTACGGCAGACACACCAACAAACCAGTCCGGGCTCGGTGCAATCATGCTGACTGCGGAGACCGCCGAACAATCCACGCTTGCCGTTACCGTTACGGTTACGCTGCCCGGGGATGAACTGATGCCGCCTCCCGAGATCAAAAAGCAGGCGCTCCCGGCACTGATCAGGCTGTTGATCTCATCATCCAAAGGGCTTTTACCGCCGGTTTCGGCCATGTTCTTGATTCCCGGCGTTGCTTTTTGCCCGACTTCCCATAATTGTATATCGGTACTGTGCGCCGCCCCGATCAACCCTGAAAAATGTGGGTTGGCCGGAAAGTCTGTCGGGTGGGTATCTGAACTCCAGGTAGACTCGAAGGTTAAAAGGTACTGAACCGATTCCTCCATTGGGGGCATATCGCAGGAACCGGCTATGAGCAACATACAGAAGAGAACAGAAAAAATTCGAAACATCTTCTGAAGGTTTGTTTTCATGGTATCGCTCCCTCACGTTAACGTTTAGAGGTGATACGTGGCCCTCTATTACCATAAGTATAAATAAATAGATCGTGAATACAACGTGTAATTTAGTGTTTGCAGTCACACCTGAAATTACGGCAGGTAAAAGAAGACCTGTTGCACAACATTCCAGCAGCCGAACCCCAACCGGTGTCGGTATACCCAAAGCACTGTTCGGGTTTCGAATACAGACAGTCGGCTGTTCATTCGGTTTTCGAACGGCGGCACCAAGCGTGGAAGACGGCATAATGTAAATACTTCACAAGGGATATTGTATCTGCGTGCAATTGTTACGGTTTTTTTTAGGCGTCATCCGACGTCCGGTCGGTGGCACTCTGCTTGCACCTACACCATAAACAGCAGCCGGGTAAGGATTTCCGGTATGCGGATACAAAGAGAGAGGTAAAGAGGAGACTGTCAAAAATAATCAACCTTACAAACAGGAATACCAAAAATGAATTGTCCGGATCTTCACAAGGTTCTCGGCATAAGCAAAAGCAGTTCGCCCGAAGCAGTTCGACGGGCGTTCAGGGAGTTTGCCAAAGCCAGCCATCCTGACCTGTATCCCGGCGACAAGATGCGTGAAGAGGTTTTTAAAAGCGTTAATGCGGCATACCAGCGTTGGAAGGTGATTGAGAGCACGTTGGAGGAAATGCGACGCGTTAAACAGGTGAAAGTAAAAAAGGTAAAATACCCTGAATTCGATACCTATCAGAGGTGGCGGGTGCGCTGCAAAGCTTGAGGGGCGGCTTAATGCCATTTGCAGCCGCTCGTGCCTCTGTTTTATGAAGAAACTCTATTTTATTTGGTGTTTCTTCATTTTTTCATACAGAGTGGAGTAGGCGATGCCCAGGGCCTTGGCGGTTTTGGTTTTGTTGCCGCCGTGTTTTTCCAGGGTCTGCACGATTGCTGTTTTCTCAATTTCATCAAGAGACATACCGGCCAGTGAGTCGAAGGAGTCGGAGCCGGCCTGCTTTGCAGATGAGAGCAGCAGGTCCCGGGGCTCGATTTCGGAGCGATTGCCCATGGCAAGTGCCCGGCTGAGCACGTTGCGCAGTTCGCGCACGTTGCCGGGCCAGTCGTGTGATTTGAGAATGTCGAACGTTTCCGGCTTTACTTCCGGGGGTGTCTCAATGCCGTATTCTGCGGCAAGGTTTGCTACCAGGTGTCGGGTTATGAGAGGAATGTCTTCCTTGCGCTCCCTGAGGGATGGGATGTTGAGCCGCAGTACCGACAGCCGATAGAACAGGTCTTCACGGAATGAGCCTTTTTTGACCTCCTCTGCCAGATCGCGGTTGGTCGCCGCTATGACCCGCACATTAACTTTACTGGTTTTGTTGCCCCCTACCCGTTTGACTTCACGGTTTTCCAGCACCCGCAACAGACGCGGCTGCAGATCAATGCCAAGTTCACCGATTTCGTCCAGGAAAACGGTGCCGGTGTCGGCCTGCTCAAAGACACCCTGCCGCGCGGCTGCCGCACCGGTAAAGGCACCCTTTTCATGACCGAAGAGTTCACTTTCGATCAGGTTTTGCGCAACAGCACTGCAGTCAAAAACAACAAAGGGCTTGTCGGCCCGGGAACTGGTTTCGTGTATGGCTTTGGCAAGCAGCTCCTTCCCGGTGCCGGTTTCGCCTTCGATAATGATGGTGGCATCGGTTTTGACCACCCGCTCCAGCATGGCGAAGATGGTGCGCATTTTAACGGACTGACCGTAAATTGTGCCGAAATGGTTTTGCTCTGAAGGAAAGACTTCAACCCGGTCCTCAAACGGTACGAAGCTGATTCGGGTGTTGCCCAGGCCGATAAGGGCTCCGAAATCAAGAAAAGCTTCCCGGATGCGGAGGTTGTTTAAAAAAGTACCATTGGTGCTGTTCATATCGTTGAGCATAAACCTGCCGCTGACCTCCTTCAGCACGGCATGCTTCCGGGATACCGTGGTGTCGGACAGCACCATGTCGTTGGTTTTCGTGGTGCCAAGGGTAATTTCGGGCTTGTTCACCACGACCTCTTTGCCCTGGTCGGGGCCGGAAACCACAACCAGTTTGCCGCCATGAACGACGAAAGATTGCGGTTTTACGTCTTTATTGAGATATTCAGTTGCATGTTTGTCTTTTTCCGCCATTTACCGCCTCATATACACTGTATGTCCATATACCTGTTCAAATACTGTTATGTTCATATCGGCCGAATTTTCCCGGTGAATAGGAAAAAATGCAGGAAAAGAGCACTTTTGTGCCTGCCTGGAGGTTTCGGGAAAAATAGCGTTGCCTTTTTAGACCTATAGAAATAAAATAAGAAACCCATGTGAGCAAGGTTTTATATCCTTTAATACTGTTAACGAACCGGCAAGGGAGGAAAGCAGGATGTATATCGACGGCCAGTGGCTGCAGGCTGCAGGCGGAGCGGAATTTGATGTTTTTAATCCGGCAACCGGTGAAAAAATCGGGGCTGTTCCCGACGGCAGCCGGGAAAAGGCGGTGCAGGCCATAGATGCCGCCGACAGGGCCTTTAAAGAGTGGTCGGTCCAGACCGCCTACAAGCGCTCGGCAATTCTCTATGAAGCGTACCGGATTATGACGGAACGCAAGGAGCATCTGGCCCGGGTTATGACCGAGGAGCAGGGCAAGCCCCTGAAGGCGGCCCGCAATGAGGTGCAGTACGGCGCGGACTTCCTGCTCTGGTTTGCCGAAGAGGCCAAGCGTGTATACGGCGAGACCATTCCGGCCCCCCGCCCCGATCAGCGCTTCATGGTGCTGCACCAGCCGGTGGGGGTGGTTGCGGCTATTACACCCTGGAACTATCCTGTTTCAATGATTACCCGCAAAGTGGCCCCGGCCCTGGCCGCCGGGTGTACGGTGGTGCTTAAGCCGGCCGAAGCGACCCCCCTGTGCGCCATTGAAATTTTCAAGATACTGGAGGAAGCCGGGGTGCCCAAGGGGGTCGTCAACTTGGTAACCGCTTTTAATCCAGAAGCAATCGGCGAAGAGTTCGTAACAAACCCCAAGGTGCGCAAAATTACGTTCACCGGGTCCACCGAGGTCGGCAAGCTGCTGGCGCGGGGCGCTGCCGATCAGATTAAACGGGTATCCATGGAATTGGGCGGGCATGCACCGTTTATCGTGCTGCCGGATGCGGACCCGGAGCGGGCCGCCAAGGGGGCCATGCTGGTAAAGTTTCTCAATACCGGCCAGGCCTGTATCAGCCCTAACCGCCTGTTTGTCCATCGCAGCATGGTTGACCCGTTTGTTGAGGTAATGACCAAGCGCATTTCCAAAATGAAAGCCGGCAGCGGTTTTGAAGAGGGGGTGAGCATCGGGCCTCTGGTGGATACTGCTGCAATCGAAAAGGTCGACCGGCAGGTACGGGACGCCATTGACAAGGGTGCGGAACTGGTGAGCGGCGGCAGGCGGCTTACGGAAAACGGCCTCGACAGAGGATACTTTTATGCCCCGACACTGATTAAGGAAGTGACCCCCCGGATGACCATCTACCGTGAAGAAACGTTCGGGCCGGTTGCCCCGGTTGTCCCCTATGATTCGGAAGAGGAAGTGCTCACCATGGCCAATGATACCCACTACGGCCTGGCGGCCTATATTTATACCCAGGATATTTCCCGGGCCATGCGGGTGCTTGAAGGCCTGCGTTTCGGGATCGTGGGTATTAATGATATCAACCCTACAGCGGCCGCAGCACCCTTCGGCGGCATGAAGGAGAGCGGGCTGGGTCGCGAGGGCGGCCGGGAGGGCATTGCCGAGTACCTGGAAACAAAACTGGCCGGGTTTTCCATTTAGGACACGACACTGTATATATTTTTCATACCGGGTATAACACGTGGCATATACTGCATGTACAATACATGTGCCGGACTGGATAGATTCGTTTGTCGGGGGAGGGACAAAGACCTTTTCCTCCGGGGAAGACCGGATGCGGTTTGTCCTCGAACTGGCACGTAAGAACGTTGAACAGGAAACCGGCGGACCCTTTGCCGCCGCGATATTCAACGGGGAAACGGGTGCTCTCATTGCCCCGGGGGTAAACCGGGTACTGTCGCTGCAGTGCTGTATCGCCCATGCCGAAGTAGTGGCTATCATGATTGCCCAGAAGGCGCTGGGATCCTACGATCTCGGTGCTGAAGGACTACCTTCTTGTGAACTGGTAACCAGTACCGAGCCGTGCGCCATGTGCCTGGGAGCGATTTGCTGGTCGGGGGTGCGCAGCTTGGTGTGCGGTGCGCGGGAAGCAGACGCCCGGAAAATAGGCTTTGATGAAGGACCGAAAGCCGCCGACTGGCAGGAGCAGTTGCAAAGCAGGGGCATCAGGGTGCAGCGAGATGTGTGCCGTCCGGATGCCGCCGCGCTTCTCAAACACTATGTTCAGGAAGGGGGGGTGATTTACAATGCCCGCCGGGGAGCCTGAGATGGAAATCCTGCGCTGCGTGACCATCGGCCACTCGACCAATACGATTGCAACTTATACAGCGCTTTTAACGGCGTATATGATTGACAGCATTATCGATGTGCGCAGCACTCCTTACAGCCGTTTCAACCCCCAGTTCAACCGTGAAACACTGAAAACCGACCTTGAGCTGGAAGACATTACCTACCTGTTTCTGGGCGATCGCTTGGGCGCCCGGCGCGAGGAGCCGGAGGTCTACTTTCCCGATGGAATCGTGAACTTTGAAAAAGTGCGGGAGCTTACCGTTTTTAAGGAAGGGATAGACCAGGTAGTGGATATGATCAGGAGCAGCCACAAGGTTGCGCTGATGTGCGCCGAAAAAGAACCATTCGACTGCCACCGTTTTGTTCTGATTGCACCGGCCCTGACCAGCCGTGGCGTCCGGATAGAGCATATTCTATCGGTTGAGGAAACCGTGACGCAGCAATCGCTTGAAGACCGGCTTATAAAAAAATACAACCTGGACAACCTCCAGGCTTCATTGTTCAATCCGCCCAAGTCCCGTGATGCGCGCCTGCAAGAGGCCTATGTTTTACGAAACCGGGATATCGGGTATTCCAAGGAAGAGAAAAAGTCCTAATGGATTGCCGGAGCATTACGTTTTTTTCCAGGTCACGTGATAGACGCCCTCGCGGGGATTGCCGTACTTTATTTTGTGAGGTGTTATTTCAATAATGCGATAGCTGAACTCTGGAGGTACCTCTTTCATGCCGAACCGCTTCAGCAGTTTCATGATGTTGAGTTTTTTCAAGACTGCATTGAATTTTTTGGGATTTTCCCTGCGGCTGTACATTTTAGCCGTGCCCCAGGCCTGGACCCCTTTGTTGCCGAAAAAATCCTCCTCGGAGTCATACGGCTCGGCAATGGAAAAGCCGACTTTTTTGTTGTCTTTCAAATTGCTGAACTTCCCACCGCCTTCGGAAAGTATATAAAAGGAAAGCCCGACCAGCCGGTACTCAAGGGGCGTTACCCGGGGCTGGCTGCCTCTGGACGTTCCCAGGTGCAGCACATGATTACGCTTGAGAAACCGTTTCAGGTCGCGCTCAAAAGAAGCCGGTGAAGAATACTTCTTGATTTTTATACCCTCTTTTTTAAAAAACGGAACAAGCATGGCCGGTACCGGCTGCTGATGTAATGTGGGCATGGCGATATCCTTTTTTTTACATAATGGTCTTTTTTCCAGCACTATACCAGATAACGGTTGTGCAGAAAACAGGTTTAATGATTATGCTACAAAAGCCCATTCGGTGTCCTGATCGCTGAGGCCTGTGTGTCCTGCGGACCGTGTTGAAAATGAGCGGCAGCAAGTACAAAAAGAATCATCTTGCAAGACCCGACCCCATTCAATTGTTCTTAACTATCTGTAAAAGCAAATTTTTCCTCTTTCAGGCCCCCTAAACAATCTGCCTTGAATTGCCGGTGAAATCGAAATGGATTTAGGCTATATAGTATTATGGAGTAGTAATCAAAACCGAAGCACTTTTTCAGAAAGGGGGATGTATGTATAAGCAGGGTATGTTCAGACACCAGAAAATGGCCGAGATTTTTCATCGCAATGCTTTGTCATATGAACAATATCGGCGTGACAGAAAAAAATTCCTGGATTCGCATACCTATTTTGATCCCTACCGCGGTAATCCTCTTGGAGTAATCCAGCATGATTCAACAAAGGAGAGGATAGTTGCGGCGGGAAGGGTTCACTCCTATATTAAAGTGCCGCCAAAAAAATAATCTATTCAACGGACGGCTGCCTGAAAGCTTTCATGTTCCGGCAGCCTTCCATAAGAAACTAATCAGATAACGCACTCCTTCCAAAAATGTGTATCCGAATATATCCAAGTAAAAAAACCTGAAGTCCAGTCGGAACCGGCTTAAACGCCGAGTTTGCTACGGGGAAGAATTTTGCTATAGTGTCTGCATTTGAAACGTCAACCGTTGAGAGGATATTGGAATGGGCAAGGGACCGACAAAAATCAAGATGCCGCTGCGGGTGCGCTATATAGAGTGCGATCCCATGGGGTTTGTTCATCACAGCCGCTACGCAGTCTGGTTTGAAATGGCCCGCACGGAACTGTTGCGGCAGCAGGGCCTTTCATATGCCGACATGGAAAAGGCGGGCACCTATGTTGTTGTGGTACATCTGAATATTCACTTTAAAAAACCGGCCTGCTATGATGAGGAAATAGAAATCATTGCCCGGCTCAAACGTTCAGGCGGGGCCAAGATTGAGCATGGCTATGAAGTTCACCGCAACGGAGAGTTGTTGTGTACCGCGGAAACAGTGCTGGCCTGCATTGACCGGGAGGGACGCATCAAGCGGGTGCCCAGGGAACTGATGCAGGATGCATAACCATACTGCCATTAAGACCGCTGGCCGATTTTTTCCGGGTCAGCCCCATAACAAAATCCTTGAGCTGTTCGCCGCTTTCGGCTGGCAGCAGGCTGTAGAGTTTGACGAGGTTCTTAAGATGGTTCTGCTTAAGAGACGGGGACCTGATTTCAGGCAGGGTAACTGTTTTCAGAATCGCCCGCAGGGCGGTGACCGAGAAGTTCATGCTCTATCCGGATACCACGGCTGGTCAGGGCCGGTGCAATCATAACAAAACGGTGACAGTCGAAAGTCTTTGTAGATCGCAGGGGTTACATCACATCACGGTTCCAACAGTTCCGGCGCAATGCTGCGCAGCATATCATCGACATACTCAGGAGGAAAGTGGCTGCCCCGGTACGCAATCAATGCCTGCGGCAGGCACTGAATAAAGGCTGCAACCACGTCCGGGTCGAAGTGGGTGCCGCTGTCCTCTTCAAGAATCTTCAGGGCTTTTTCAAGAGACATGGGCTTGGTGGTCAGGGTTTCCTCGCGGGTATACTTGGGATAGTCGCGCAGGGAAGTCAGGGCGTCAAACACATCGGCCACAGCCAGGATCCGGGAGGCAAAGGGAATTTCGTCCCCGGAAAATCCGGCGGGATAGCCGGTGCCGTCGATTTTTTCGTGATGATGAGCGGCGATAAAAGGAACATCGGCCAGTGCTTTCGGAAAACGAAACTTTTCAAGAATAGCCCTGGTTTTTTCAGGGTGCCGGTTCATTTCTTCGCGCTCCTCAGGGGTGAACTTCCCGTATTTCATGAGCACATTATCCTTAATGCCGATTTTGCCGATATCATGAAGCAGGCCGGCATATTTAAGAACTTGCTGCTCATTTTCAGGCAGGCTGAGCGCGTCGGCTATCAGCAGGGCATACTCGGTAACACGCTGGGAGTGACCGGCTGTAAGGGGGTGCCGGGCATCAACTGTTGCTGAAAGGGTTCTTATAGAGCTTTCAAATGAGAGACTTATCTCTTCCATGAGCCGCGAGTTTTCCAGGGCAATTTCAATTTGAGACCCCAGAGATTTCAGCAGGCCGATATCATCCTGGGTAAAACCCTGGTCGTTTCTTTTATTCATTACCTGTATTACGGCAATGCGCTCGCCGATACGGCTGTAGAGGGGCATGCACAGTACGGATTTGGTCGTGAAGCCGTGTTTTATGTCAAAATCCCGGGAGAAAAAGTCCAGAGTCGAAACATCATTAGAAAGGATGGTTTCCCCGGTTTCGGCAACCCGCCCGCTGATACCCTGGCCGATGGGAAGCCTGATTTGTTTGATTTGCTCGGCGACGCGGGTCCAGATTTCATGACGATCCCAGTCGATGATATACAGACTTGTTCGCTCGGTTTCCATTGCCCCTGTGACGTGGCTGATAATAAGCCGGAACAAACGATCGAAATCAAGCTCGGCCGTCAAATCAAGTGCAATTTCCAGCAGGTTTTTAAGCTTACGCCGGTCGGCGGCCTGTTCGGCCATTAAGCGTTTGTTTTCAACTGAAAGATGCCGCTCATGTAAAACACGCTTCAGTTTCTTCTCCAGTTCGGCCAGGGTGAACGGTTTTTTAATAAACTCATCGGCACCGGCATTAATGACGGTGTCATAATCATAGTCGGAACTGTAGCCGGTGATGATGATAAACGGCACATCGGAATGGGTGGAATGAACCTCTTTTATCAATTGCAGGCCGTCACCGCCGGGCATGCGGATATCGGAAATGATGATGTCGAAATGGTTGGTCTGGATAAGACTGAGAACGTCGCGGCTGGAAGAGACCGCTTTGCCGGAAAAACCCATGGAACCGACCATGCCGGTAAGCATTTCCCGGACCGCCGGGTCGTCGTCAACAATAAGAATCTGTTCCCGAGACATGTCCTCCACCCTTTAAGTCGTGTATAGTATGCTGTATAGTAAAAAAAACAAGTTAAAAATCAGGCCCCACATCATCCGGCATAACAACGGTAAACGTGTCTGAAGAAATTTCAGCGGCCGACCTGACCTTTAAGAATTCATATGCCGGAACGGCATCGGCCCACAGGGGGCGTCGTATACTATCGTTGCCCACAAAGCCGCTCACAGAATCAAAATAACCGGGATTGGTCAGCTGTACTACAAACAGAACAGCGTCGATGGTTTCATCGCTGTATCCCTGCTCTTCGAAGTACTGCCCGGCTAAGGTCAGGGCCGAAAAGATTTCATCCACACCGGAATCAGCCGAGATTTGAAAGCCGGCTCCGACTTCATCGAGGATGAAATTAAGACCTTCGATAATGGTGGCATTGTCCTTGACCCATGCGGCAACAGCCTCTTTATAGATGGTCGCCATACTGTACAACGAAAAAATCGTGCCGGTATCCTCTGTGTCCTCGGGCACCAGGGCAAGATCAACCGCACCCACGTTCAGGCCGACATTCACCGCCCCTCGGTAAATATAGTTTGCATCAACCCGGGTAACCCCCGGTATATAGGGCTCATTGTCGTTCAGGACCGACATAAGATATGGCGTAAACTGGTCGCCGTTAAGGTAGATATTGCGGTAGAAAACATTGGCGGCAATGTAAAAAGAGTTGTCGTCCTGGGTCGCTTTCAGCCACAGTTTGTGAGGGATGTTAAAGCTTTCCCACTCTTCGGTAACGGCCGGGTCGTCATAGTCGAGGTTAATGACGCGCAACTCCATAACCTGCCCGACTTCCGGATCAGATGTATCAAAATCTATACGGAACTCAGGCCGGTGCACCGCGTCGAGCTGTTCATCGCGGGCGTGGATGGTTCCGACATAGCGGCCGCTGTTTTTTGAAAAACGGATGTCGAGAATTTTCAGCCATGCGTTCTGAATCTTTTTCCAGGACTCAACCGTATAGGTAGCGTTGTCCAGAGTCATGCGTGCTTTTTGCGACTGGTCGTCAAACGTGAGCTCAACTACACCGTCGCTTTTCAACGTGTCGATCACCTGGTCGTTACTAAAAAGGCTGGTGTCCATTTCCGCTATCAGTTGATTGGTGAACCGGATTATTTCAGAGGCCAGCGGATTGTACACATCGCGAACAGGGTTATAAATGGTGCCGATAACGGCTAGGGCCGTATCCTCGGCGGTATGAACGATAATCGATCTGGAACCCTGGCCGGGATCAGAACCCGACTGAGGCGCATTGACGGCAGAAGGTAGATCGAGCAGGGCCTTGTCCAGGTTGATTTCCCGTGTTTCGGGAGGATCGCCGGGATCGGAAATACAGGAAATGATAAAAAAGGTGGTAACACATAAAACCAGTAAACCGGTACATAACACTTTCATTTCGAACTCCAGTGTGTCTGAGTACTAATATACATACAGGACGTGTATTCAAGCCGTACGAACAGAGTTTAAAAAATAATAGAAAATCTAATGTATTATAATTGACTAAACGTATCACACCCAGCCGGATTGGTGTTTTTTCAAGACCCGGAACGATGATTCGGCGCTTTTTAGTTCACAGTTCTTTAACCTGAAACGCCCCGCCGCCAAACCATTCTTGTCTTACGTATGTAATTCGGTGTTATTATAGGTATATCGGAAGATCATACATTTTTTTTAGCGGTTCCTCGTTTTTATGGATCACCCTTAACGAGCTCATCAAATGTTTCTGCCGGCAGGATGTCCTCCTCCAGCACGATGTCGCGGATGTTTTTTCCGGTTTCATGGGCTCGGCGGGCAACGGCGGCCGCACGGTCATGCCCGATGTATGGAACAAGGAAGGCAGCAAGTGAAAGACTTTTATCAACAAGCGCTTCACAGCGGTCCGGGTTCGCTGAAATACCCGTCACACATTTGCCTGCCAAAACAGAGGCAGCGGTGGAGAGAAGATCAATAGACTGGAGAAGATTATGGATAATCAGGGGCAACATGGTATTCAACTCAAAGGTACCGCCCTGCCCTCCCAGTGTTATTGCCGTATCGTTTCCGATAACCTGTGCGGCAACCTGCATGACGGCTTCGGGAATAACCGGATTAACCTTGCCCGGCATAATTGATGATCCGGGCTGGAGCGTCGGCAGGCTGATTTCTCCCAATCCGCAACGAGGACCCGAACCGAGCCAGCGGATATCGTTGGCTATTTTTGCAAGTGCAACGGCGCAGGTTTTTAAAGTGCCGCTTGTTTCAACCGCGGTATCCTGGGCGCCCTGGGCCGCAAAATGATCTGCTGCTTTGCGAAACGGCAAACCGGTTTCCCGGGCAATCAGTTTTATAACCGCAGAAGCGAAATGGGGGTGTGTATTAACCCCGGTTCCCACGGCAGTGCCTCCCAGCGTCAGGCCGGCAAGGGAACCGCCCAGCGCGTTCAGGCGCATGATACACGCGTCTACCTGGGCGGCATAGCCCCCGAACTCCTGCCCTAGGGTCATGGGTACGGCGTCCTGTAAATGGGTGCGGCCTACCTTTCTGATTGCTGCAAACTCCGCGGCTTTTTCATGTAGCGCCCGGGCGAGCTTTTCAAATGCCGGGACAAGCCCGTCGGTAATGCCGGTCAGCGCGGCAATGTGCAGAGCCGATGGTATAACATCGTTGCTCGACTGCCCCAGATTTACGTGGTCGTTGGGATGCACCGGACTTTTGCCGCCGCGCAATCCGTTCAACAGTTCATTGGCGCGGCCGGCAATAACTTCGTTCATGTTCATGTTGGTTGATGTTCCTGAGCCGCTTTGAAAAACATCCACCACGAACTGATCCATCAGGCTGCCGTCGATAATTTCCTGGGCGGCTTTCATAATAGGATCGGTCAGTTTGGAAGCAAGCCGTTCCAGTTCATGGTTGACTCCTGCGGAGGCTTTTTTAACAAGGGCCAGGCTGCGAATAAACCGGTGGGGTAAGTGCAGACCGCTTATGGGGAAGTTTGCCCGGGCACGCTGGGTCTGGGGCCCATAATAGACCTCTTCGGGCACCTCGATTGAGCCGAGTTCATCATGCTCTATCCTGTTGGCCATACGACATGTCCCCCTCTTAGGTGGTTTGTGACGTGCTCTGTTGATGTACTACTACATAACCGGTGGCTTGTCAAAAAATGGCCCAAAAACCAGTCTGTGGTGTGGGAAGCTACACCGCTATCATTCCAACCAAATGAATGCACATAAAAAGACCTGAAGTTCCCCCAGTTTGACGGACACTTCAAAAAGTATACAATAGAAGCGAAAGGAGTGTCCAATGGGAAAAAGAGAATATTTCACACGAGAGTTCAA
>JANQGV010000003.1 GCA_028282925.1 Thermodesulfobacteriota bacterium | reverse complement strand
GTATTTCATATACCAGGGGCGCCTTCGATCTATTAACTGCCATAAGCTTTTGCTTGCTATCGACAATATATACTGTTGTTTTTTAATATACAAGGGGCGCCTCTCCGTGGGCGCCCGTATTGCAGACCTCCACAAATCCCAAGGCCTCAATCTTCCTCAATCCAAAACAATACCAAAAGCCTGTCATTCCGCGATTGTTGGAGCGCAAGCGGAAATCCCGTATCGCAAAGCAGATCGGGAATCGCGGAATCCAGTATTATCAGCCTTAAAACCACTGGATCACCCGATCAAGTCGGGTGATGACAATACAAGCATTAGCCCGTTTTTCTCTGTGGTGAAACGGGTCGTTAATCAGAAAAACACCCGTCCATAAACTCCTTCACCGCAGCATTGAACTCCTTCTTCTTATCAAGCATCACCGTGTGCCCGGCCCCCTCAAGCAACAGAAAGCGGCTGTCCGGCAAACCGTCTGCCAGGGCGCGGGAGCGCTCACAGGGCATAATGGGATCAAAGCTGCCGGCAATAACAAGGCTCGGCATGGTAAGCTCATCCAGCCAGGGTGTGCTGTCGAACCGCCCGGCCGCCACAATATCGCCGTGCAGCACATCGATACCGTTTTTAGCCAGGGCCTCGTAATCGCTGCTGTACAGGTTTTGCAGCAGCGCCCCGGCCTTCTCCAACGTCTCCGGGGCGGTTTCCCGGCCCTCTTCCATCAGGCCCAGGGTTTCGTTATACTGCCGCGACAGCACAAAACGGCTGCTGGTGCCTATCAAAACCATCCCTTTTACCCGTGCGGGGTGGCTGCGGGCGTAGTGCTGCACAATACCCCCGCCAAGGGAGTGCCCCATCAGGATAAATGATTCAAGGCCCAGAGCATCCGCAAACCGGTCCAGCCACGCACTGTAGCCCTCAACGTGGTAGCTGAGGCTGCCTCCCGACTGCCCGTGGGCCGGTAAATCGGGGAGTATCACCCGGTATTCCCGGCTGAGACGGCTCAACTGGTAGCTCCACACCACTCCGTCACCGCCGGATCCGTGCACGCACACCGCCACGGGTCCGTTTTCCGGCGCACGTTTCGATATCCTGTAATGGTATTCAGTTCCGTCAATAATAACTTCCGCCACGCATTCCTCCGTATGAATTACATAAAGTATATATTCTCACCACCCGCTCCGCTCGGGACACCGAGAGCACCGAGTTTTTGGTGTTTTATGCATATCGCGAGATACCGATATGCATAAAGGCCTCAACGGCTCCGCCGTACAAAATAACTGCACTCATGCCCGAAGGGCCGGAGCCCTTTACATCGGGCGGCATCTCCCGCCCGGTGTAAAATCCTCTTCTCTCTGTGTTCTCCGAGTCTCTGTGGTGAATTATTCTTTTTCTATCTTCCCTTCCGCTTATACCCCCCACTCTTTTTCCGGTGCATGGTGGTGCGGCTGGTGGGCCGCCCGCCGGTAATAATCCGTTTCTGGCGCTCCTTGCCCTGGGTGCTTTTCTCCACAAAAAGGTGCTCGCCCGTCCAGGGGTTCTGCCCGGTATAGTACATCAGGCTGGAAAACGTGGACGGCGTGGGCGTGAAAATCTGCACCTGCTCGGGGGTTATTTTCAGCTCCCGGGAGGCAAACTGCTTCAACTTCTGCATGTCCTCCTCAGTGCAGCCCGGGTGGGCCGCAATCAGATAATAGGTCAAAAACTGCTTCTTCCCGGCCTGCTCGGTCATGCGGTTGAACGTGTCCCGGAACTGCAAAAGGTCTTTCACACCGGGTTTGCCCATGCATTGAAGCACCCGCCGTTCCGAGTGCTCGGGGGCCACTTTCAACTGCCCCGATACATGATGGGCCACCAGTTCTTTCAAATAGCGCCTGCCGGACCGCTTGTCTGCCTGCAGCAGATCGTAGCGCAGCCCCGAGGTGACAAACACTTTTTTCACCCCCGGCAGCTTTGCAACGCTCTTTAAAAGCTCAACCTGATGTTGATGATCCGGTTTAAGGCTTTCACATATACCATCGGAAATACATCTTTTTTTATCACAAGCACCATGCTTCAACTTTTTGGCGCACTCAAACCCGTACATGTTGGCGGTGGGGCCACCCAGGTCGCTGATAATGCCCTTAAACTGCGGGTGACGGGACAGCTCCCTTGCCTCTTTCAGTATGGATTCGCGGCTGCGCCACCGCACGGTTCTCCCCTGGTGCACGGCAATGGCGCAGAAATGACACTCGCCGTAGCAGCCCCGGTGGGTAGGAATCGAGAACCGGATGGTATCAAGGGCCCGCACACTGCCCTTTTTGGCGTCCAGGGGGTGCAAATCCCGCTCAAAGGGTAGATTATGCACCGTGTCCAGCTCTTTTCGGCTCAGGTATCCGGCCGGGGGGTTCTGCACCAGGTAGCGGTTGCCGTGCTTCTGCACAAGGCCTTTGGCTGTCAGGGGGTCGTTGTTGCGGTACAAGGTGGTAAACATCTCGCTGAAAGCCTGCTTGTCTTTAGCCGCTTTCTCATATGCGGGCAGGCTGATATAGCCTTCCGGAACCTTATGATCAATATAACAAATTCCGCTTATACCCTTGTATTCCCTTCCCTCTTTCAATGCATCAGAAAGCTCTTTAATGCTGCGCTCGGCCATGCCGTAGAGCAGCACATCGGCCCGGGCATCAAAGAGAATGGAACGCCGGATCTTGTTGTCCCAGAAGTCGTAATGGGCCACCCGGCGCAGGCTGGCCTCCAAACCGCCCAGTACTATGGGCACCGTATCTTTGAAATACCGCCTTATCAGGTTGCAGTAACTGATGCAGGCCCGGTCCGGCCGCCGGGTGTTCTGCCCTCCCGCAGTGTAGTCGTCCTGCTTGCGGCGTTTGCCGGTTGCAGTGTAGTTTGCCACCATCGAGTCGATACACCCGCCCGTTACCCCCCAGAAAAGCCCCGGCTCACCCAGCCGCTTAATGTCACGGTCCGAGTTCACATCCGGCTGGGCAATAAGCCCTACCCTGTACCCGGCATCAAGAAGCACCTTCCCGATTAACGCCACCCCCACATACGGGCTGTCAATATAGGAGTCGCCGGTCACCAGAACGATATCAAGGCCGTCCCAGCCAAGGGCCTTTACTTCCTGCTGTGTCGTGGGGATAAACATAGTTCTTCAGTAATACTACAAGTACAGGGGGTTTGTCTACCGGGTGAAAATCAGCAGCAAGTATTTGGATCAGTTTAATTATTAGTACATATAAAATATTAGGTATTTATACTCACCTTGCCATTTTATGCAAATAATAACTTTTATTATAATCAAACAATATGATATAGTGGAACCATCTAAGCATATTTTCTTATTTTCACAGCGTTAATAATAATTATTTGCACTTCTGGCCGGTTTTATTGCCAGGGCAATGCACACCTTCTCTCAGTGCCGGTGTGCTTTCGATAGTAAGGCCTTCATTCTTTACAGCGTACGTTTGTCGGGAATGAAGACCCCGACGGCATTTCTCCTCGACATGAAACCATATATGGTTTCATGCACTGTTTCTTTTCCGGGGTTATATTTCACAATCAAAAAAGGGAGGTGTAAAATGAAGCAAACAACAGTGTATTGTCTGAGAACGTTTGTGCTTTTTGTTTTGGTGGCGATGTCCGCACAGCCGGTAGCGGCGGAAGAAGTATGGGAAGTACTGGGAAAAGCCGCGCCCGATGAATGCTTTTACTATATCGGCGCGGACAACCAGTATCCGTTGGACAGTACCTGTGATAACGGCACATTGAAACGAAATGAGGCCTATGTCTGGGGGCTGGCCAAACATGGCGACAATACTTTTTTCGGCACCGGCCCCAATGTGCACTGCCTGGTCATTAACGGCTACCTGGGACAGTCCGACCCGATCATCACCGACGACTATGTGTGTGAAGCGGCCGCAAACCCGCCCTACGGCGATATGCGCCCTCCCGGCATGTACATGTACAACAGCACCACCGGCCTGGTAAGTCTGATCGGCGGGCTTGGCCCCGCAGAAGGCCTGCGCCTGCAAACCCTGGGAATCCGGTCTGCCGGGGCACATAATGGCGTAGCTTTCCTGGCAGGGCCCGGAGTCAGCGGCATAAACATGTTTGCCTTTGATGCCGCAACCGGAATGCTGCTGGGCGCCACGAACATGTCCGAATATTCGAATGTCAGGAAATGGCTGGTTGTGGATAATCAACTGTATGTGGGGGTCGGCGGCATGGACGGCGGCAGCGGCGGCACCGGAGCGGTTCTGCGCTGGACGGGAACCTATAGTGCCGATCCCAACACGTTGTTTGCTTTTGAGGTAGTCGGCGAAGGCATGGACAACATCGTTGCCGAGCTGACCGAACACGACGGCAGGATAATGGTAACCACCTGGCCGGCTTTCGGCTCATCTGTGGCAGGGGTCTGGATGTCGCCTCCCATAGCGGAAGTGGCCCCCGGCAATACCTCCTGGACGAAAATCTGGAGTGCCACCGACTACGATCCGGACCCGGTCACAGCGGGGACCTACGGCGGGGGCGCCATCGCATCCTTTGACGGCTGGGTATACTGGGGCACCATGCATGTTCCGGGTTTGTCCGCAATCGGGCATCAGCGGGTGTATTATCCGGACCCTTCAAATCAGCCCACCCAGGAACAGATGCTGCAGATACTGGTAGGGACCTGGCGGGCCATCTCAATTTTCAGGGGCCGCAATTTCGGCACAGCGGGCCAGGAAATCGAGCTGCTGTACGGTGGGTCGAATCTGGAAAGCATGCCGGCGGGCTTTTTACAGGCCTGGGACAACAGCACCAAAACCTGGCGGCCCGCCCCCAACAAAATGGGACCGCCCAAGTATGGCCGGGGCGGGTTCGGCAATCTATTCAATAACTATTGCTGGACAATGCGTGTCGGCATGGGATCGCTCTATGTCGGTACCATGGACCACGGCTACCTGATTGCCGGGCAGGCAGACATACCGCCCGTGATAGCGGCCGTGCTGCAGGAGGCAACCGGTTACCAGTATGGTGCCGACCTGTACCGGTTCAACAATTCTCAGTCCCGTGCCAAGCCGGTGAGTCTTGACGGCATGGGCAATGAGTTGAACTACGGCATCAGGACCATGCTGTGCGATGAAGAGTCATGTACCCTGGGTACCGCCAACCCCATGAACCTGAATGAAGACGGCGGCTGGGAGCTGATCGAGATGACCTGGGATATCAACACCGACGGCACGTCACCATTGACCTGTGAGGATTACGGCTTTGAAAACACCTCTCAACCATATGGCCCGGGCTTCGGCGACCCGTGGAACAAATATCCCTGGAGCATGCATGATTTCAACGGGCACATGTATGTCGGAACAAACAACGTCCATTTTGATCTGAACGAATTGCAGAATATCGACCCGGGAAGCCTGGAACCGGGCAATCCCTTCGGAATTTTCCAGCAGTTGAACCCGCAGTCAGAAGGCGCCCGGATCTGGCGCTATGATTATAATAATATGTACTGGCAAATGGTGTACGGCAATTCACTAGATCAAATTTCAGGCGGCTTTCGCAAAATGATCGAGTACGATGGAAAACTGTATGCCTCGAGTGTTGATTATACCGGTGTAGCCGAGCTGCTGGTTACCGCAGACGGTACCAACTGGACTAAAATCACCGACGGGCCCGGCATTCCCGGTGTACCGTTTCTGCAGCAGCCCGACCCGGACAACGCAAGCAAAATGATCGATGTTCCCAACACCAACTGGTCGTTCAGATCGCTTGAGGTGTATAACGACCTGCTGTATGTGGGTACCGACAATTTTTCAGGTGCCGAGCTGTGGACCTACGACCCGGACAATGCCACGGTCTGGCAGCGGGTCATGAAGTTTCCGCCCAATACCTCCGTGGTGACTGAACTGGCGGTGTTCGACGACGGCACCGGAGACAAGCTGTATGCCGGCACCCAGACCCAGCCAAGGTTCGAAGTACACGCTTTTGATGCCGGCGGCTATGCCGGCAATGTAAGCCCGCCGGCAGTGGTGGACGGGCACAACCTCGAGGTGCTCAGTAATATGGGCGTAGCCAAGCTGTATGCCTTTGACGGCAAGCTTATGGTCGGCACCGCAAACTTTGTTGAGGGCTTTACCCTGCTGGTCTACGACGGTGAGTCCTGGCAGCTCATAAGCGCCGACGGGTTCGGCAACCGCTATAATACCTACACCTGGGCCATGGCGGACAACAACGGCCTGCTGTACATGGGTACCTTCACGTCCGATTTTTTAAGCGGTCTGAGTGGCGGCGGTATAAGCACGATGGATTTCAACTTTTCGCAACCCGAGCTGTGGGCATCGGCTAACGGTACCGACTGGTTCCAGCTTAACCTCCCGTCGGTTGATTGCGGCTGGGGCATGTGGGACTATGGTATCCGCAATATGGAAATAGGCAACAACTGGCTCTTTATCGGCTCGGCTTCAAACCTGTTTGCCCCGGATGCCGAAGAGACGCTCCGCTTGCTGTTCGATCCGGATATTGCGGACGGTATCGAATTGATTATAGACATCCTGCCCGGCAATATCGGAGGGCAGGCACTGCATCGGGCTCTCGGTCCGGGAACGGAAATTTGGGCCTATGATTTTGATAATGACAATGACGGCGTGCAGGACGGCGAGGACAATTGTCCGGCCGTTCCCAATGTTCAGGCCGATGTCGATAACGACACGGTCGGCAATGCCTGCGACAACTGCCCGACCGTAGCCAATACCGACCAGAAGGACACCGATGAGGATTCCCTGGGCGACTCCTGCGACAATTGTCCCCTTATTGCCAACCCGGACCAGGCCAATCTTGACGGCGATGATCAGGGCGGTGATGTCTGCGATCCCGACGACGATAATGACGGCACGCCCGATGTCGACGATAACTGCCCGAGGATTGCTAATGCAGATCAGGCCGATAACGACACCGATATGCGGGGTGATGTCTGCGACAATTGCCCCTTTACCGCCAATACGGATCAGAGCGACAACGACCGGGATGCAGAAGGCGATGCCTGTGATGACGACGACGACAACGACGGCATCCTGGATGTTGATGATAATTGCCCGTTCACCATAAACCCCAGTCAGAAAGATACGGATGACGATGGTGTCGGGGGCGCGTGCGACAATTGTATACTCCTGTATAACCCCGACCAGAATGACAATGATGACGATGGCATAGGTGATGCCTGCGACGACGATGATGATAATGACCAACTCCAGGACGGCGACGATAATTGTCCCCTGAACTACAACCCCTCCCAGTCCGATTTTGACGGCGACGGCACCGGTGATGCCTGCGACAGATGTCCTGACGACCGCAACAAAGTGGAGCCTGGGCTCTGCGGTTGCGGAGAGGCCGATTCGGTAAATTGCGGAGAAGGCTCATCAGGCACACCAGGGGAAAGTACACCCCCCAGCTTTTCAGTCCCAGCCCTGCTGGACATGGGAACCGAATTCAGCGTACGGTACTTTGAGGTAAAGGTATCCGGCGGATCGCTTAGCTGGACGGTCGGAACCCCGAGCTA
Source organism: Thermodesulfobacteriota bacterium (assembly GCA_028282925.1). Classification (GTDB taxonomy): domain Bacteria; phylum Desulfobacterota; class WTBG01; order CAIYCZ01; family CAIRTM01; genus JANQGV01. Next base: position 5,439 of record JANQGV010000003.1, on the reverse strand, counting down.
CTCCGACGCCAGCGACCCCTGGATTGTTTCTATTGACCCCACAGTGGGAAGCTCAACAACCGATGTACAGGTCGAGGTGAGCCGCGACGGGCTTACGGCCGGTGTACATTCAGCCGAGATACCCGTAACCGCCGGTGGTACAACGAAAACGATTACGGTGAGTATTGAGGTGACCGCGCAGCTTGAGCCCCCCGCGCCCGCGCCGGGATGTGTAGAAGATGCCGACTGTAACGACGGCCTTTTCTGCAACGGTGAAGAGCTGTGTCAGTCCGGCGAATGCGTTTCCGGGGTTGTCCCGTGCGGTGCCGACCAGATGTGTATGGAAGAGCAGGACACGTGCTACCAGACAAGGATTCTGCCCGGCAGAATTGTGCCGAGTATCGTGTTCCGCCCCTTTCTGCTTGAAAGACGGTGCCGAGTACTCGCATTGCGGGTAAATGATGCCGGCGCTCCCACTGCAGAAAGCAGTATACGTATTGCCGGAACCGCAGGTGAGGCCGACGGTATCTCCTATGATGATACGCGTAACATCGTCAAGATCGGTTCAATACTGTTTGTTCCCATCTGTATTGACCAAGATGCAACCCAGGGCAATTGGACCATTGAAATTGAAACAGCACTGGATGATCCGGAGAATCTACGTGTTGAAACCATCGCCGCCGGTTTTCAGGTGTGGTAGCTACCTAGCAATAAATTGCAATACCCAAAAGAGGCAACGGGAAAAACCGTTGCCTCTTTTTTTGCCCTGCGCCCAGGGCCAAACCAGCCGGGCAACACACCCTACCCTCTACCCGACATCAATTATCCAGACCTTCCCAGGACAGTTTTTTCACTTCCTGCTGTGTCGTTGGACAAACATAGTCCTAAATTACTGGGGCTTTGTCTAACGGCTGAAAATCATCTCAAGTATTTTGATTAGTTTAATCATTAACACATGTAAAGAATTAGGTATTTATACTCAATTTTAAATTTTATACAAATTAAAATTTTATTATAACCAAACACTATGATATACCAGAATTAATCTCAGTACTTTTTTCCTGCCCAATTAATACTTTTACTGATTAATTAAGGATAAACAATAAAGGTCAAACGTAGACGTGACCCGTTTTTTTAATTTAGGTATTGCAAACCGGAAAAAGCTAAATGAAAGAATTTGAGATTCCATCTCCTGATTCAAGCCAGCATATGCTTACTTCATTGGAAGTTGCTACCGGTGCGCCTATTCCTCCATTAACTCGTCTGAAGACGTTTGATGCAGAGACCTGGGAAGATGTGACTCTGGAACTCGTTTCGTATTGGAAAACGCAATACACACGTGTCGTCAGGTGCGGAGGTGGCGGGGATATGGGGCGTGATGTCATCGCGTACCATCACAAAAATCCAAGAGAGTGGGAAAATTATCAGTGCAAACGCCTTAAGAATGCGGTCAATCTTGCTCAGGGATTATTGGAGATCGGAAAACTTTTTTATTATGCTCAAAAAGGCGAATTCACACTTCCCACACGGTACTATTTTGTCGCACCGCAAGGTGTTTCAACTGATTTTCTAAAGTATATTAATGATCACGGAAAACTCAAGGACGCATTGATCTCAAGATGGGACAAAGATTGTAAGCGTAAAATCACAAGCAAGCGCGGTAATAATATTGAGTTAGAAGGAGACCTTCTTGCTTTTATTAATTCCGCTGACTTTTCTATTTTTGATCATTTGCCGCCTGTTAAAATCATTGAGCTTCATGAGAATACCGGCTTTTATACTCAGCGGTTTGGCGCAACTGCCAAAAAAAGGCCTAAACTTCCCAAACCTCCGGAAAAATTGGAACCGAATGAAATTGTATATACATCAGAACTTCTTAAGGCTTTTGCAGACGCAGAAGGTGTTGAAATAATGAAACCAGATTCTTTAACGGAAGGTAGTGACTACAAAACAGAATATGACAGTGCAAGAAAAAATTTTTATGCTGCGGAAGATTTAGAGAAATTCTCTCGGGATTGGCTACCAAATAATTGTTACCAAGAACTTGTTGACGAATGCTATGAAGGCGTTTCCCCGACTATAATGAGCAATTTTTCCAACGGCTTTGATCGATATTTAGCTACAAACACACAGGCTATATCCATAAATTACAATTCTCATCCATTAAGCCCGTATATCAAAGTCCAAGACAAGAAAGGTATGTGTCATCAACTGGTTAATGCAAAACGCATGCGCTGGATACAAAGGAAGAAACCAAATGAGTGAGCGTTATACAGGTTTTAACAGCAAGATAGAGATTGGAACAAGAGTGGCTTTGATTCTAAGTGCTATTGATTCTAAAACCAGTTTGGATGAGCTAGTTATGTTTGATTATGCGCTATTGTACTCAGAGGAATTTGGTGGCCCGCCTAATCTTCATCCAGCCCTACCTAATCATGTAGCCGAGATTGCTCACCGTCGTGAGTTTATGCCAAACGCAATCAAGTTTTTACTCAAACGGGGATTAATTGATTTAATAGTTGAAAAGACCGGCCATTATTATAGAAAAAACGAAGATACGCTCGATTTTGTTTCCTGTCTGCAATCAGATTACTTTAAAAAATCTTGGATTAGGCTTAATTGGCTTGCTGATAACAAGTCTAAGATTGTCAAAACTAAAATAATTGAACTGGCGAAAAGTGCGTCATGATTATTAAGAAACTAGAAGTAAAAGGTACTGACAAACAAACAGCCTCATTAGATTTTGATATTGGGCTGAATGTAATCGCCGGTGCATCGGATACTGGAAAATCTTATATTACCAAATGCTTTCAATTTATTTTTGGATCTGAGACACCACCAAAGCCTATAGACCAGGCTAAAGGTTACACTCATTTGGTAGTTACTTTTGAAACAAAACATGGGGGGCGCTTCGTTCTTTCGAGGGCACTAAAGGAAAAGTCAGATATCGTTTGCACCGAAATTGACAACGATAATTTGGAAACTGTTCTAAAACCAACGCATAAAGGAACTCCCAATTTATCAAATTTTTTCATGAGTAAGATTGGCCTTGATAACAAAATCTTGGCCAAGGGGTTAGAATCAATGAATCACGCTTCTTTGACGCTTAGAATATTTGAAAGGATATTGATCGTTGATGAGGAGCGGATTATCAGTGAAAGTTCACCGTTTGGTAAGGGGCAGAATATTGAGAAAACACTAGAACGATCTTTCATAAAGACCCTGCTAACCGGTGAGGATGACGCTGACATCTCTGAAACCAAAAAAAACAAATCATCAAAAGAAAGTATAAAGAAAAAATTAGATAATTTAGAAGACTTTCTTGATATGTTTTTCCCGTCTAATGGAGATTCTAAAAAACCATTGGAACAGATGGATAATGATCTTGATAAGCTGGAGGCAGTATATAAACAGGCAGAGCAAGAGTTAAACATCCTCATTCAATCAAATAAATTCTTGGTGAAAGAGCGGGAACAGCTAAAAAAGAACTCTGATTTGGTTGGAAGAAAGTTGGCGGATGACACCGCACTTCTCGGTCGGTTTCAAATGCTTGAAAAAAAATATATTTCTGACAGAGAGCGCCTTGAGGCAAATACTGAGTCCGCGACATATATGGAAAAGCATAGAATTGCAAATTGCCCGTTATGTGGCAATGAAATAGATAAAGATGATGAAATCAATATAGACGCTATCGAAAAAGCCAATTCATCAGAAATTTCAAAAATAGATGCTCATTTGGAAGATTTAAGGGCTACGCAAGCAGATGCTAAAAAATCGATTAAAATATACACAGATCAATTTTCATCCATAATGGAGCAAATATCCAATTTGGACAAGAAATTAGGGGGGAGTATTGGTCGTAAGGTAAAAGAAAACAGAACAATACTAAACGATCTTGATGCTGCACGCTCTGAATTCAGGAAAGAACGTGATTTAGAAATAAAGCGGCAAGAAGTTTTTAAAGAGATCGGTCGATTGAAGGCAGAATACGACGATATTCGTGATACTTATCAGATCGATGATTTTTCAAAAGAAGCCTATGAGTTAAACAAAAAAATAGTTGAAATTTTGACACGATGGGATTTTCCTCATGGAAATAAGGCCGCGTTTGATTTAGACAGCTTAGATATCATTATAGGTGGTAAACCTCGAAGTCATTTTGGAAAAGGATATAGAGCGATTTGTTTTTCAGCAATTTTACTTGGCTTAATGGAGTATTTGTCTTCAAAAAGTCGTCATCCGGGCTTCATTATATTAGACTCCCCGCTAACTACCTACCGAAAACAAGATGAGAGCTTGGAAGCTTATAACGAGGAAGTTATTTTGACAAATAATCTTATTTACGCATTTTATAGAGACCTGAGCGACTTTTACAAAGATAAACAGATAATTGTTCTTGATAACCAAGAACCGGACGAAGACTTATATGCCTCCATGAATTATATTCATTTCTCTGGCAACGAGAAGGTTGGCAGGTACGGCTTTTTCCCTATTCCTTGAGGGACCGGGTCAGTAAGGGGGTCAGGGTGAAACTCTCCCAGTTTGCCCTCAAAAGCACTAAAAAACAAAGAATAATCTTGTTATAAGGAGTAGGACTTGGCCAACTATAAAATTAAAACATTAACGACCTTTTCTGGCTTTATAGATTTTGTGCAGGAGCATTGTCTGCATGATGAAATACTGTTTCGCGGGCAACCTGTAGATGAACCACTTTATCCAAAAATTGCACGGCTTCATCTTCGTGGTGATTTTATTAAAATAGAGCGAGAAATGTTTAGAGACTTCTGCAGAAGGGCTATACCGTATATTAATTTATCACCAGAGACAGATTGGGATTGGCTTGCCATGGCTCAGCACCATGGAATGGCGACACGACTTCTTGATTGGACACTTAATCCACTTGCATCACTTTGGTTTGCTGTTTCTTGCCCCCCCCAACTGGACAAGGATGGACAACCGAGAGTAGGTGTGGTTTGGGTTTTTTTTCCAGAAAAAACAGATTACGTTACACCATCCCTAGATAATTCACCTTTTAGCAATTATGGAACTAGAGTATTTCAACCGCGACATGTATCCGCTCGCATCAATTCTCAGGCAGGCTGGTTCACAACACACTCCTATAAAACTAGAGAAAACAAATTCATCCCCCTTGAAAAGAATACCCGTTATTCAAAAAAACTTCTAAAACTGTGCATTCCACCAGAAGCATTTCAAGAAATGCGCTTCCAACTTGATCGCTTTAATGTTAACGCAGCATCTTTATTCCCGGATCTTGATGGTTTATGCAAACACATCACATGGCATAAATCTATTATGGACGATTAATAGGAAGAGAAACTTAGTGGCAGTTTCGGGGTCAAACTGAAGTTCCCCCAGTTTGACGGACACTTCAAAAAGTATACAATAGAAGCGAAAGGAGTGTCCAATGGGAAAAAGAGAATATTTCACACGAGAGTTCAA
>JANQGV010000314.1 GCA_028282925.1 Thermodesulfobacteriota bacterium | reverse complement strand
CAGCCTCATCAACGTACAGATGAGTACGCCTCTTCGGCTTTCGGTCCGTGCAGCCTGAATCTCCGGGCATTTCAGCACCCTCGCGACGAATCCTCGCTTGATTTGAGACTAGTTGTCGTTGAGTGAAAGGCCCGTCAGTTTCCGCCTTTATCAAAATCCGGAACCGGCAGGCCTGTTCAAACCGATTCATTCTAACCTGAAAGCATCTGTGCTTCAAGGTATTACTTATTAGGATTTTATACTTTTATCGTAGAAAATCCAGGAATTTGAGTGCAATTATTTGCGAAAAAAGTGATATTTTGCCAATACTATTTGTAGTATAGTGTCCAAACAGTATTTTTCCAGATGTATGAGTAGTTTCCGCTGAAAGGGTGTATTTTTCGATGGAGCCGGTAAAACAAAGACAAAAGAAAAACCATGTTTTTGTGCTTGCCCTGCTGGTTTTTCTTCAGGCCGGTTTTACCCACTGCTATATCCCGGTGAGCGAGTGGTTTTCCTCAAATCCTGTATATACTGATGATTACAGTATCCATTACGGCGATGCCCTGTATAAGGCCGGATATCTGCGGAACTTCGGCATGCTGTTTGCGTATAATCCTTTTTTACGGGCCGGAACAGCGTATACGGCGGTAACGTCGGTTGATAATTACGGCTGGGCGCTTTTTGTCGCCGCGCTGGGATGGTTCTCTACGGGTTTTGCCTATAAACTCTACATATTACTGACCCTGCTTGGAGTACCACTGTTTCTGTATGTCAGCGCACGTAATTTCGGCCTGGGCCGCACCGAAGGGATTGTGAGCGCCTTTGCGGGAACGATCTTTTTGCAGGTGAGCATTTGTGTTGATTTTCTCTACTGGGGAACCGTTTCATATATCCTGTCGTGTTATCTCAGCATCCTTTCCGTTTCTTTTCTGGTGCATTTTTCCAAACATAAAAAATTTTTCGATGTGTTGTGGTTTGCCCTGCTGCTTTCCTACGGTTTTGCAGTGCATGTGTTTACCGCAGTGCATGTGCTTGTGCCCGGCCTGGTCTGTTACGGGTTATCAATTGCAAGGCTTTCCGTGCGGGAGCATCTGCTGATTGCCGGAGCAGCACTGTTTGTGCTGCTGAGTAACAGTTTGTGGCTTTTGCCCAGCCTGACGCTGATTAAGGAAAGCGGAGGCTTTCCGCCATCGTTTTTTTATGTTACCGAGTCCCTTCTGGAACCGTTTAATACCTATATACGGCTCAATCCGAAGTTTAATGAGTATATGAATATACCGTTTCAGAAAACAGGGTTTGTAGACCTGTTGCTGCTTGTGTGCGGAATTGCAGGAGTAATCTGTCTGGTATTACGCCGACAGCAGCTAGCAGGGTATCTGTTTGGTGCGAGCGCCTTTTCAATGTTCGTGCTGGCCTATTACGGTTCATTCTGGGATGTTACGGCACGGCTGACCCCGCTGCGTTTTGTCATTTTCCTGAACATGCTGCTTCTGTTTCCGGCGGCGGTGGGGCTGTGTGCCCTGTTTTCCAGGATCAAACGATCCGGAAAACGGAAAGTCATGGTCGGTTTATGGGTGATTGTTTTTTGCATAGTCGCTGCAGTCTGTGCCACCCCGTATTATCATCTTTTCGTAAAGAAAGATTTTCGCCTGCAAACAACTGTACCGAAACCCCTGGAGGAACTGGTCCAGTGGCTGAAGGACAATACCGATCCGAACGGACGGGTGCTGATAGAGAATTCCGATTTTGCCACCGGTCACCAGTATTATGGTACCCATATGTCGTATCTGTTTCCCCTGTTAACCGGCAGGGAATTCCTGGGCAATTACTCTCCCTATACACCGACCCCTGACCAGTTCAGCAGCTTCGCCGACGGCCTGCTTTTTGGCCGGGATGTTGCGGGTTTTTCGGCTGATGAACTCTGGCGCTATATAGAGTTGTATAATATACGGTGGGTCATTGTCTGGTCGGAAGGTTCCAAAAGCCTTTTTTCCGGTGCTCCCGAGCGGTTTTTACTAAGCAAAAAGATAGAAGACTTTCATGTGTATACCGCCCGGAGGAACGGCACCTTTTTTCTCAAGGGCAGCGGAAAAATCACGGCAAGACCGAGCCGTATTGAACTGAGCAACGTGCAGCCCGAGGACGACACGGTTATCATATCCTATCACTGGTCGCGCTATTTCCGGGCAACTCCTGAAGTTCCAGTGGAACCGACCCTTTTTTACCAGGATCCGGTGGGCTTCATTACGCTAAAGAATCCTCCTGAAAACGTGACCCTCTTCTTCAGCTATCCCGCAGTGTTTGCTACCTTTGGCGGGCTGTTTCATTAAATATCAATACGCAATTAAAAAGAGTAAAGGCTAGCCGGGCAGTCTCATGCGCATGTTTGCCAGCGCCATGGACACAAGCTCGCGGATTTTATTGCGGCCGTATTGGGCGTAGGTAATGGGCGCAGAGAGAATGAAAATCAACCTGCTCAGGGTATACCACCTGTTTTGAATCAGCATGTCGGCAAGCCACTGCAGGCGGGGAAAGGTTACGCTGAACGGCAGCATGTTTTTCAGCAGCAGGGCAAAGTCGGCCGAGTCTGATTTCAGCAGCGATTTCTGGTGGAAGGAACCATGGCCGGTAAGTATTTTATCCACTGTTTCTTCGTCGATCAAACCGTGTTCCCTGCAGTAGTTAAAAGAATCGGTCTCGGGAAAGGGATAAAACATATAGGTATAGGCAAAATCGCTTTTAATGGTTTTTATCAGCTCAACCGTTTCCATCATCTGTCGGGGTGTCTCGTGGGGAAATCCGAAAATGGCCGACGTGGTTACGGAAATGCCGTAGTCTTTTAAGAGTTGTGTGTCTTGTAGCATTGTTTCGTTTGTGATCTTCCTGTTCATCAGTTTGAACCGTACCTCTTCGTTGCCGGAATCAATGCCGTAAAACACATCGGTGCAGCCTGCTTTGCACAGGCTGTCAAGCATGTTGCGGGTTATGGTGCCCGGTCTGACATGACAATACAGGGGCCGCTTTATCCTTTTGCGGTATTCGTCGGCAAAGGTCTCGATCCAGGCCTCATCCAGGGTAAAGGTGTCGTCCATTGAATAAACAGACTTGACCGTGTAGCGGGTGACACACTGCTCAAGCTCCCGGATAACATTCTCAACGCTTCTGCGCCGGACATAGCACCCTTTGTGGCGGTACATTTTCTGCAGGGTATGGTGACAGCAATAGGTGCAGGTAAAGGGACAGCCGCGTCCGGTGGTGATATAGAGTGTTCCCGCAAACGTGCCGTATTGATGAAAGAGGTCGCGGTCGGGGAAGGGCAGGCGGTCAAGGTCCTGAATAAGGGGGCGCAGCGGGTTTTTAATAACAGCGCCGTCTTTCTTAAACCAGAAATTCTGAAGAGTGTAATAATCTTTGCCCTGCTCCATGGCACAGGCCAGCTCAAGCAGGGCTTCGTCTCCCTCGCCGAGGCAAATCATATCGATATGCGGATTGGCGAGAACGAACTCGGGGACCAGGGTCGGGTGCATCCCGCCCACAACTATGGGAATTGAAAAATGCTTTTTTATAAGCGCAGCTTTCTCGGCAACAAACGAATACAGGTTTGTCAGTGCGGAAAAGCAGATCAGATCGGGCTGAAAGGCATCGATGAACCGTATATGCCGCTGGTCGTTTTTTTGCCTGAGCCAGGCAAGATCAAGAAATCCAAGCACGCTGTCGAGCCCCGGGTCAAACAGCAAGGAAACCTCATGCCCGGCCTGCTTCAGCATGGCCGAGAGGGCCTCAATGGCAAGGGATTCGTGGCCTTTGGCAAAAAAGAGTATTTTCATGGTTTAAAATACCCCAGGATTGTCTGCAGGATTTCTTTGCGCTTGAGGCGCCCCATAAAGGCATAGCTGAACGGGGTCAGCAACAGGTTAACAAGTCCGCTGAGCTTAAGCCACCTTTTTTTTATCACCAGATCAAGAAACGGCCTTAAAGATGCAAACCGGGCATATGCCGGTAAGCAGTTTTTCATGGTCATGGCAAGATCATTGTGTTCGCCGGTAAGCAGGGGATACTGATAGGGCGATCCCAGCCCCTCTTTAATGTCGTGCTGGTTTTTTTCGTTCAGATAGCCGTTTTGAACGGCGTAGTCATACAGCTCTGTTCCGTAAAAGGGGTAAAAGATGCTGTCGTAGGCAAAATCGCTTTGAATATCAATGGCCATCCGGAACGTTTCATGCATTTGCTGCGGGGTTTCACCGGGAAGGCCGAACATTGAGGCGCTGGCCAGTCGGATGCCCGCTTCTTTAATAAGCTTCGCCTGGCTGTAGATGGTGTCGTTGGAGATATCTCTTTTGAGCAGCGATTTGCGAAGCTCTTCGCAGCCGGAATCAATGCCGAAAAAAACAGCCTCGCAGCCGGCCTTTTTCATTCTCTGCAACAGGTCGGCCGAAAGCGTTCCCGGGCGAACATGACAGTAGAGCGGGACATTGATCTGTTTTTTGTATTCGTCGCAGAAATCGTGGAGCCACTGGTGATGAATGGTGAAGGTGTCGTCTTCCGAGTGGATATGCTGTACATCATAGGTTTTGATGCATACTTCAAGTTCCTGGATAACATTTTCAACACTGCGCAGACGTACGTACTTTCCCTTGCCGCGGTACGTCTGCTGGAAGGCATGCTGGCAGCAGTAGGTACACTGAAAGGGGCAACCGCGCCCGGCGACGAAATAGAGATTGCCGGCAAAGCAGCCGTGATGGTAAAAGAGGTCGCGGTCGGGAAACGGGAGACGGTCGAGGTCTTCAAGCAGGGGCCGCACCTCGTTTTTAATGAGCGACCCGTTTTTCCGGAACCAGAAATTGCGGGTGTCGGAGTAATCGATGCCGCGCTCCATTTTATCGGCCAGCTCCACCATTGGCTCTTCGCCTTCGCCGATGCAGACAATATCGATATCAGGATTTTGCATCAGGTAGTCCGGGGCAAGGGTCGGGTGCCCTCCACCGACAACAATCGGAATGGAAAAATGCAGCTTGATCAGCCGGGCGGTTTTTTTTACAAAGGGGTAAATATTCAGCGGGCAGGAAAAGGCAATCAGGTCGGGATCAAACGTTTTTATAGCGTCTAAAAAACGGTTTTTTCGCTGCAGCAGCTTCATGCCGTAGGGCGGAAGAAAACCCATGCCGCCGTCAAATTCGGGCTCAAACAGCAGCTCAACCCGATGACCGGCTTCCTTCAGGGCCGCTGATATATATTCAATCGCCAGTGTTTCCTGGCCCTTGGCACAAAAGAGTACCTTCACCTGTGTTTCTCCAAAATAACGATATCACCGCCGAAAATCGAAAACTCTATTTATTCCCAAAAAGCCTTTGCACCGTATGCGCAGTTTAGTCTTCATAGCCTTTTAAAAAAGAACGTTTGGCAAACCGCATAAACAGTTGTGGCAGGCAGCGCTTGTGGGGCAGCAGATATAAAAAGCGGAGCATTCTGCGCGGGTTGCCGTAAAAGCGGTAGTTTGCCTGTTTAAGGAGTTTTTGCAGTGTCCGGTCGTCAACTTCGCTGATGCCATAGGTATGAAAGTAATGAAACTGCCCGCCGTTATCCGCTTTTTTGAGAATTGCATTCTGCACGTCTGCATGCAGCTCTGTACCGGGATTTGGCGTTACTACAAAGAAACTTGCTGTATGAAAGCGTGAGCGGCAGGCATACTGTATGGTCATATCCATTTCTTCACGGGTTTCGCCGGGAAACCCCATCATAAAAAAACCGTTGGCAATAATGCCCAGGCGGTCGGTCTCCTTCACAACCTCAAGGATTTTATCAAGCTGCGCATTCTTTTTAATGGCTTTCTGCAGGCGGGGCGAAGCGGTTTCCACGGCATAAGAGACCATGTAGGTGCCGGCAGCCTTCATTTTGCGAAGCAGGCCGGGAGTCAGCCGGTCTGCCCGCAGACCGTTGGGAAACGAGATGTTGAGCTTAAGGCCGTTTGAGCAGATAAGGTCAAGAATCGCTTCGGCCCGCTCAATATCAAGATTAAAGCAGTCGTCGGCAATGTGCAGTTCTCGTATATCGTAGTGTTCGTATAAGTGTTTAATTTCCTGGAAAACGTTTTCGGGGCTGCGGGCCCGAAACTGCTTGCCGAATACCCGGTGGCAGTACGTGCATTGATACGGACACCCCCGGGAAGAAAAAATGGTCATATAACGCTTTTGGGCGTAGATGACGCTTTGCCTGACCTTGGGGAAATATTGGTCCACGTCGATGAGGTCCCAGGCGGGAAACGGCAGGGTGTCAAGGTCGGAAATAATGTCGGTTAGCGGACGAAGCACGACCTTTCCAACGGCTCCACGAAAGGCAAGGCCATCCAGGTCGGGGCAGGAGTTGCCTCTTTCAATCTCATCAATGAGGCGCGGCAGGGTCCGCTCTCCTTCTCCAATAACAACATAATCGATATCGGGATTTTCAATAAGCGCTTCAGGGTCAACCGAGGCATGCACACCGCCGATCAGTACGGGCGTACCGGGGAACGCCTTTTTTAGCATGGGGGCCATACGGTGTATTTCCTCGGCCTCATAGGTCATGCCGTTGATGCCGATATAGTCGGGGGAAAATTCGGAAAGCTTGTGGAGAATCTCTTCGTCGGAAAGGTATTTCAGTTTAGGGTCAATAATGGTAACGGTATGGCCGCCGGACTGCCGCAGGGCAGAAGCAAGATACATTAACCCAAGTGGGAAACTGAGAAAGTTGGTGAAGGGATACCCGAGCATTTTTGGAGTTCGCAGCAGTGCAATCCGTGCCATGGTTTATCCTGCTTCCGGTGAAGGTTCATTTGCGGGTTTCCGTGCATACAGAAAGAGCTGCTTGCCCATGATATATTGGGCCGGGGGACATTTCAGGTACAATTTAACCAGTAGTGGATGCTGGGGCAGATGCGATTTGGTACTCCAGGGCAGAAACTTCGGTTTCAGTTCGACAATGTCAAACCCGGCATGCATAACGGCTTCGGAAAGGCTTTTGTGGCTGAGGGGCAGGCGGTGGTCGATAAAGTCCCAGTAGACTTTATAGGCATAGCGGATGTTGGGCTGCAGGATAAGAAGCTTTCCGCCGGGTTTCAGTATTTTTTTTGCTTCGGCCAGGGTTGCCGTCAGTGCGTCCACATCGGGCAGGTGTTCGAGAAAGTTACTCATGAAAACGGCGTCGACCGTATTCGGAGCAACAACGCCTGAAAGGGCGCAGGAATCTACAGAAAAACATTGGACGTCCGGTCCGGCATGGCGTGCAGTGTGGTTGTTGCAGTCGACGGCGATCTTTTTTTTGCAGTGAATAGTGTTGATAAACTCGCAAAAACCGGCGCCAAGATCAAGCACGGTATCGCCCGAAGCAATATAGCGCTGGAAGAAGTCGGCGCACAGCACCTGCCAGAGAGCCCGGCGTGATTGCAGCTCTTTTTCGCTGAACATGTCTTCAAAAATATTGTGCTGCTTCATCATCTGGTCAATGCTTCAGCATTTTATACGCCAGTTTCGGGTAGTGGCGCATGTTGAAAATCAGGCTGGCGTGTATGGCACACTCGAACGTACACGAACAGCCCCTGTTTTTAATAAAAGCTTTCATTTCCCGGGCCCGGGAGCTATTCAGAATCGCATGAATATTATAGCCGGATTGCCTGAGGTTGCCCAGCTTTTGTTGCAGGGTTTCGCAGGGGAAGACACTGCCGTCGGACATTATGACAATCAGCCGTCGGCCTGCCAGGCACTCAAGAGGCAGAGCCCCTTTTTCCATATGATGTGTCACCGCTTCGGTGCACATGGTGTAGAGGGTTTCAAACCCCCGGGCAAGCAGGGGGGGGGTTCGGGTAGCGTTGGCCTGGACAAGCTCGCGGATAGTTTCCCGGTAGGTTTCGGCATCGATGTCTTCGGGCCGGGGTTCAGGCATGCTGCCCCGGGCAAGCACTACGGCATGTTTGTCTATGTCGGGAAAGAGCTGCGATACGCGCTTGATGGTATCTTTAAGAGTGTCTTTATTAAAACCGGACAAGACGGTGCTGATCTCGATACCGAAGTTGGAGTGATGCTTTTTAATGTCGCACAGCAGGCGGTAGGTTTCCAGCAGCTTTTCATAATTTCCGGGAACATTACGAAGCCGGTCATGCTCATCCCCGATTCCGTCAAGGGAAAGCCCGACCCGCACATAGTTTACATTACAGTCCTTGAGGATGGTTCTCACGGTTGTGTCGATTTTTTGGGGCAACAACGCATTGGTCGGTATGGTGATGTGCTGTACGGACGTTGCGGCGTTGAAGAGCCGGCAAATCTCGGACAGGTCGTCCCTGAGGAAGGGTTCCCCGCCGCCAATGGTCAACTGCAGGAGACGGCCGTACTGTTTTGCGCATTTTTCGATTTCATCCAGGGTAAGATCATCATGTTTTTCCGCCTCAACAATTTCCCAGTTGAAACAGGTGCGGCAGCGGGCATTACAGTGTGAGGTTACCTGAAAGATCAGGTACGGCGGCGATGCGCTGAAAAACGACCTGCCGGCGGCAAGCCAGTTGCTAGTCTTCATGGTGACCAAGGGCTTGATTGGGGTGATTAATATTGTTGCGCTTGGAGAAGAAGTTTACAAAACGATACTTGAAAATGAGCATAATCATTCTAAGCCCAACAACAATCGCGGTCAGGCGCTTTCCGGTGACCATTGATTTGCCTTCGCGCTTTTTGTATTTTACCGGTATTTCAATGAATCGGATATCATCAAGAATGACCAAACACATCAGCTCCGGGCTGAAGTGAGATGTCCCCACCGTAAAGCGGCCCCTGATTTGTTCGTAGGCACCGCGCGACAGCAGCTTCATGGAGCAGCCGACATCGGTAAGAATGTTGGTTAAAAAGAGAAACTCGATCAGCTTGGCCACAAACCAGTTGCCGGCCCTCAGAAACATACCCATGTTGGCACGGTAATCGATCAGCTTCGGTGTGGTGCGGGAACCGAACACTACCTCAAAATCATCGGAGTAGGCCAGCAGTTTCAAAACGTCGTCGCCGGAAAAGGTTCCATCGGGTTCGGACAGGATAATGAGGTCGCCTGCGGCCTCCTGCATGCCGCGCTGCATGGCATAGCCATAGCCCTGGCGGGTCTCAAACACCTGCACGGCGCGGGTTTTTTCTACCTCTTCGCTGGTGCCGGGGGCGGCGTTGTTGTTTACCACGATTATTTCGTCAACATAGCCGGTGGCAAAAAACTCCTCAATCACCCGGCGGATGGATTTTTTTTCATTGTATGTGGGAAGAACAACCGATACCTTTTTATTTTTCCACAAAGGGGCTTCCTCCTTGGCGTTTTCGTCTCAGTACATATCGTATGACATCCCGGGGCGAAATCCAGTATATACGAAAAAAATATCCCCAGCAACGGCTTAAATGCCAGATGATCTTATAGATGGGACCCGCTGGAATTTTAATGATACATGACACAAAAGAGGCCAGGCGGGGCATCAGGATTGCCAGGGGAAAGAGCCAGGCGCAGTTTTCAAAGAGGTGTTTGTTTTCAAGTTTCAGTACCGATTTTTCATAAAAAGACTGGTGGTTTATGTCCAGGCTTTCTTCACAAAATCCCTTTTCAACGGCATAGTCGGTGAGCTCGGTGCCGGGATAGGGCTGAAACAGGGAGGCGACGGCAAAAGACGGTTTGCAGCCGATATTCAAGCGCATGGTATCAAGCGCATCGTTAATTGTTTCGCCGGGCAAACCGATCATGTTTTGGATAAAATAGGGAATGTCGTACTTCTGGAGCAGGGCGACGGTGGAGAAAATCTGCTCATCGGTAATGTTGCGTTTAAGAACGGTGTTTCGGAGGTGGTTGTTGGCGGTTTCCACGGCAAAGGTAATGGTAACCGCACCGGCAGATTTCAGGGCGGCAATAATATCTTCATCAACCAGGTTGACGCGCACATAACAGATAAAGGGCAGGCCCACCTCTTTGCGGTACTCCCGGCAGAAATCAAGCACCCACTGCTTGTCGAGGATAAAAACATCGTCGAAAAACTGCAGGGTTTTGGCCGGTGCCATACGGCAAAGCTCGTCTATTTCCTGCAGCACGCCCCCGATGCTTCGTTTCCTGCAAAAAGTTCCTTTGCCCTCATAGAGTTTTTTGAGGGAATGGTTGAAGCAGTACGTGCAGTCAAACGGACAGCCGCGGGACGTGAGGATATATTTGTTGGAGCGCAGACGATAGACCGGATAGGTGTACAGAAGCTCCCGGTCGGGGAGTGGCAGTGCGTCAAGGGAAGGCTCAAGGGGGCGCAGCGGGTTTTTGTGGACGATGCCTCCTGCGTCTACCCAAAGGTTCTGAATATCATGTACCTGCTCGCCGCGTTGGAGGCGGTCGGCAAGTTCGACCATGGCCCCTTCGCCCTCGCCCCGGCAAATAGCGTCAACCCCGCCTTCTTCAATGAAGTCCGGATAGAAGGTTGCATGGGGCCCGCCGAACACCGCCAGAAAAGAGAACCGTTTTTTCAGGCGGCTGTTGATTTCGGCATAAAAGGTATGGGTGCCGGTAACAATGGAGTAGGCGATGATGTCGGGGCGGACGGCATCGACATAGCGCTCAAGTCCTGTGCTCAGGGCAATATCGTAAAAAAAGGTTTCATGCCCGGCCCGTTTCAAGGAGCTTGACAGGTACATGAGCCCGATGGGTTCGATATAATTGTAGTTATAGATAAACAGTACTTTCATATGTACAGATATGTCAGGGTTTTAGTTTGTTCCATGCCGCTTCAAGGCAGCCGGTAACAGCGCCGCAAAAAAGCACAAGGCTCATTATAAAATGGGCACCGGCGGCAAACAGGCAAAAAACGAACCCCCCTTCTTTTTTCAGAAACCGGTAAAACCCCAGGTCCAGCAGAAAAAATAAAACCAGGCTGAAAAGCCCGATTACTGCTACAACCGGTACAAAAAAGGCGAGAATGCCCAAGGCTGCTGCAGCACCGGCGCAGAGCACGGCCGCGGCCCTGTTGGAGGTGGCGTAATTGCTTTCAAACCGTTTGCGCTGAAAAAAAAGGGGCATCCACATCCGTGATCTTCGGAACAGTTTTTTTATCAGTACCGGCATGGGTGAGGCGTGTTCGAGGTGCCGGAAACAGATCGAATCGTCTACGATAATACGGTGATCGCGGCTGATGCGGTGCCCGATCTCAAAGTCTTCAATGTCTGCAAAGCGCCCGAAAGCCGCATCAAAGCCGCCTACCTCTAAAAAAACCTCTTTTTTTATTGCTCCGGCGGTAAGAATGAAAACGGACGCGTTTCCGGTCGTAGACTGGTGCCAGTAATGCAACTGCAGGTCGCGGTATCTGGCAAATGCCGAGGAATGGGCCGGGTTTTTTTTAAAAGTCCCGCACACGCAGGCCGCGTCGGGGTGCTCTGTAAAGCCCACCATGATTTTTTGCAGGGTGTCTTTTTCAATCAGGGCATCGGCATCCATAAACATCAGTATATCGGCAGTGGCGGCCTGTGCGCCTTTGTTGCGGGCATGGGAGGGGCCGGATTGGGTTTGCAAGGGAATTATCCGGCAGGGAAAACGCCGGACAATCTCAAGGGTATTGTCTGTTGAGGCGTCATCAACCAGGATGACCTCCTTTTCAACATCCTCGCTGCTGAAAACAGCCGCCAGCACCTGGTCTATGATGTCGGCGCAGTTGTGCAGCGGTATTATAATGCTTATGTCCGGTTTCATGGAAAGCCGATTAGTATAAGGAATTATAACAGGTTGAATAGTTGTATCATGAAAGGACCGTATTGCAAAGTAAAAGCCTTTACGGCAGCAGAAAACTTCCCGGAAAAATTGATTGAAATGCGCAGTGCCGCTTTGTATGATTTTGAATGATGGGTTCGGCCTTGTGGCCTGCAGAAACGATGTTTGTCCCTTTCTGCTTCCGGCAACCGGGAAACCCTGAAAAAAACATACTCCGTCATGATACAGAGGAACTACATTACCGGTTTTGTAATTATTCTTTTCTTTTGTTTCGGGCTTTGGGGCCTTGCAAGAGAGCTGTATCATACCTATGCGCAAACTCTTCAGTTGCAAGACGCCAGTGTGCATGAGAAAAGGGGGCACCTGCTGGGTGAGCCTTACGCTTTTGCCGCCCTGTGTAATCAAATTATACCTGAAGGTGCGGGCGTGCTGTTTCTTACCAATGCGGCCAGCAACATCAACAGTGCCGATCTGCATATCAATTATGATATATATCCCCGGAAGCTCTACCTGCTCAACACAGAAGCCCCCTATCCGGAATCCTTGCCGGCAATAAGCAGTATAGATACGCAGGCCCTTCTTAAGCAAAATATTTCGTGGATTGTTATGCGATACCCGGTGCCCTACGGCATTAACAGGGTAGTCGCTTTGAAAAACGGTGAAGTGGCGGAAATGTATAATCTAGACTTAGCGTCAAAAAACTATAATGTTCATAATTAAATGCATATACCTTCTGCTGTGCGTGTACTGCATCGGTGCCGTGCTGCATACCCGCCTTTTCAACCGGGCAGGCGGCGAAAGCACGGCAGGCAGGCTTTCGCTTGTTTTTGGGCTCGGAGCCGGAACCCTGGGGCTGGGAGTTTTTTATGTATCACTGCTGGGCGGGCCGATTGACTTCAGAACGATACTGCTGTTTTCGGGAGTGTTTCTTCCGCTGTTTATGTATGATATGGTGAAGAAAGTCCGAAAAGGGCGTTCCACTATAACTAAACCAAATGGGCAACCCCGGCAGCGAATTGTTCAGGCAATCTGTATTGCTGTACTTGTAGTAAGCATGGCGCTTGTTTTGTTTCGTGCCCTGTTTTTACCAATGCATCTGGCCGACGACCGGGCACAGTGGGGCCTGAAGGCCAAAATCTACTACCATGAGAAAACCGTGTGGGCCGAGGAGCTGTTTGATGCCCAGCGGCTTATCTATCACAATGCCTATCCGCCGATGGTGCCGGTGCTTGAAAGCTGTGTGTATGCCGCCCTGGGAGAAGTTGATGACGCAACGGTAAAAGTATTGTTTGTATTTTTTTATACCGGTGTGCTTGCAGCCCTGTATGCGGCGCAAAAGCGTTTTACTACGGATACAAAAGCACTCCTTTTAACCGTCTGTATGGCAATGCTGCCGGTATTTATACAGGACGTACATGGAAACCCGTCATCGGGATATGCTGATGTGCCCCTGGCGTTCTTTTATTTCAGTGCGATTGTTGCATTGATTCGCTGGATAGAAAAAGGTACGGATCGTGATGTGTGGCTGGCAGGCCTGTTGGCGGCCTTTACCGTTTTCACGAAGAAAGAGGGGCTTATGCTGTGGGGGTGCTCTTTTGTGGTGGTCCTGCCGGTTGTGCTGAAACGGGCAAAAGGAAAGGGATTGTTCTTTGCTGCCTACCTTGTAGTGCCGGTCGTCCTGCTTGCGCCATGGTTTTACTATTGTGCTCAGATTCCGGTCCCGCCCTGGGAGAAGGAGTTCTCTTTATCGGCGCTACGGTTTTCCCGGCTTGCCGGGAACCTGTTTAAACTACCGGTACTCCTGGAAGCCTGCGGGACCCTTTTCTTTTCCACCAGGCACCACGGGCCTTTCTGGTTTCTCTTTGTTCTCTGTCTGCTCAGCAGGCCCAGGAACGTGGGGGTTTTCCCGGTTGGGTTTTTAAGCCTTCTGATACTCTTTAATACAGTGGCCCTGCTCTTTGCCGCGTATATATTTGCTTTTCCCTGGTGGACGGGAATGGTGTATGATTTTCCACGGTTGCTTATAATAACTATACCACTGGCACTTTTATGTATGGCGTATCAGTTGTATGGAGAATCCAGAGAGTGTAATGCGTAAGGTTTTTTGAACTGAAGCATGTCCTCTAGAAATAGAACCTTTTTTCTTTGTAAAGGTGGCCGAATGGCGATTTCCGGAAGCCCGAAGATGATGGCGTATGATATTTCCAAGGGCTTGGTGCATTTGACCCAGGCCAACCTGCGGCAATATACCGCCCAGGACTTAAAGACCATCCTGACACAGATAAGCATTGTACAGCGCGAAATCCGGGGTGAGCAGGTGCCGCTGGAAGATATCATGGCAATAAAGGAAAAGAACCAGAAACTGATGCGCCTTAATCAGGCCACTACGATTATTAACAGTTATGCAAAACAGCGAAGATTAAAGATTTAGTCCCAAAACAAGCGAAGAGTTCTACTGCGGCTTCCGAAATGCCCGAATCTACCGGCTGTACTCCCTCCAGCCTCATCAACGTACAGAAAAGTACGCCTCTTCGGCTTCCGGTCCGTGCAGCCTGTATCTCCAGGCATTTCGAAATCCTCGCTACGAACCCCCGCTTGATTTGGGACTAACTCGACTTTCGGAGAACGCCCATCTACTGTGTTGCACGAACCCTTCGTCGCTGCGACGTACAACTAAGTACGCCTCACTCCTCAGGATTTCGCGCGCCTTGTATCTGAACATTCTCCGAAAGTCCCCTCGTGTTCTGTCAGTAATGTTTTTAGCCCTTCAATGTGAGAGGATTCAGCGGGCGAATCTACCGGCTGTACTCCCTCCAGCCTCATCAAAGTGCAGGCCATTACACCGGATAACACACACATTCAAAAATAGCCCGGAAGCCTTCCAAAGAATTGCCTGCCTGGTGAACCTGCCACGCAGTTTTTTCTTTGTTATTTGTGTGTTTGATCTATTCCGATTTTTGTAATTTTTAGCCAATAATGTTTTTTTTAGTAAAATTACATAGAAAACAACGACGGATACAATAAAAGCTGCTAAATTTTTCCCTGTTTTTTCCGATAATTATAAAGATTTGCCCGCAATACTAACACCACCTTAGAAATACTGTATAAAAAATGAATGCTGTTGAAGTCAAAGAGACTATTATTACCAGTGTTTCCGGACTACCCACACTGCCGGATGTAGTGCACAAGATCCTCAGCCTTGTTGATGAAGAAAATGCCACAGCCGGTGAGTTGGGAGATCTTATTTCCCATGACCCGGCTATATCGAGCCGGCTTCTCAAGGTTGCCAATTCGGCCTACTATGGTTGTATGAAAGATGTTGCCACGGTGCGCCAGGCAATTATCGTTTTAGGGTTTGAGGAGGTCAAAAGCCTGTCGCTGGGTATCGGGGTTTTTGATGCAATGACCGCTTTTCAAGGGGATTCGGGGTTTGATATCAAGGATTTTTGGCTGCACGCCGCCGGAACAGCCCTGGCAACCCGGAGCCTCTGTGAAAAAAGGCCCGGCATTGATTCCGGGGTTGCCTTCACCGGCGGGTTGCTGCACGATATCGGCAAGCTTGTTCTGAGTATGTTTTTCAGTAAAGACTATGCTGCGGTGCTTAAAAAGGTCGGCGAAGATGCCGTAAGCACAGCGGCTGCCGAGCGGGACCTGCTGGGCTTTACCCATGCCGATGCTGGTATGTGGCTGTGCGACCGGTGGAAGTTTCCCGCGGCTTTAAGCCGGCCCATAGGTGGACACCACGACGTCGGCCCGGTGTCGGAAGAGCACAAGGAAATGACGGCCGTCGTCCATGTTGCCGACAGTATTTGCAGGCAGGCGGGCATCGGCGGCGAGGGGGGCGGTGAGCCCATACAGGCTGCGGCCCTGGACCTGCTGGCGCTTTTACCCGAAGACCTTGATGCAATGGCGGAACAGGTGCAGGAAGAGGAACACAAGGCAACATCGTTTTTAAGCGCTATTGAGTAGCGAGACGTCAATGAGTAAAACATCGAGCGAAGAAATGAAAAAACGAAGCAGCGAGCAGGTGCATTCGCCCCTGGCTGAGGCGTTGCGGAAAACAACGCAGCAGTTTGAGGAAAAAGTGGGTGAGCTTTCTTTGCTGCGGAGGGTCGGCGATATTGTTCGTTATATATTCGACCTGAAGGGCTTCAGCGAAAAATTTCTTGAAATCATACTGGAAGAGACCAGCGCGGAAAATTGCTCGTTTATGATCAAAGACTCCGAAGGCGACAGGCTTGTGGTAAAGGCCGCCCGGGGGAGGAACCGCGACTTGACGTTTTATGCGGATATTGCAGACTCCGACATCACCTTTCCGGTGGGCCAGGGGGTATGCGGCAAGGCCGCCGATTTGCAAAAAACGATTCTCGTAAATGATGTCGAGAAAAGCGATCTGTTCCTGGAGCAGGATACCCGGGTGCCGATCGGCTCTATTTTATGTACCCCCCTGGTCGACAAGGGCCGCCTGCTTGGTGTTATCAATATCAGTCACAGCCGGACCGAGGCCTTCACGGAAGGCAACCGGCGGACCATGGAACTACTGGGAGATTTTTTAAGCTGCCTGGTCAGCAATGCCATTGACTATGTGCGGATGCGGGATCAGGAAAAATTCCGGGCCATGTCGGAAGGCGTACATCTTACTATTCTGCTGATAGACGGCAGTACCGGTATGATAGCCGACTGTAATTCCTATATAGAGTACTGGCTCGGGTTCAGCCGGAAAGAGGTTGCCGGTAAAAAACTGTTTGCCGACCTGGTATGTCCGGATGAGCACATGCAGGCAACGGACCTGCTGGCACTGATAGAGATGGAAGAACAGGAAGACTCTTGTGAATTCAGTTTTATGCGGAAGGACGGCAGTCTGCGCACGGGAGAGGTCAGTGGGACGATTATCCGCTACCAGGAGCGTGATGTCATACACCTGAGTATCAGTGACATTACGGAGAACAAGCGCGCCCGGGAGGAGCTGCAAAAAACAAACGATTATCTGGATAACATCATTGAAAGCTCGCTGGAGTGCATCATCATCAGTGACAGCGAAGGACATGTTACCCGGGTGAACAAGGCGTTTCTTAAGTTGCTCGACTGTACAGAAGAGGAAGTGCTGGGTAACACCCCGGCCGCCTTTGCCTTTATGGACGAGGGCACCTACGAGAGCACCTCCGGAGAAATGGTGCAGATTACCAAAGAGTATATCGAAGCGGCCTTTGATATCACCGCCAAACTTTTTGAAGAGGGAAAGATAACCAGTTGGGAAACCTATGTCATACGAAAAGACCGGAAGCTGGTGCCGGTTGAGCAGAATCTTGTGCTGTTGCACAGTCCCCAGGGGGCTGTTATCGGGGCGTTATCGGTTATCCGCGATATTACCCTGCGCAGAAAAGCCGGAAAGGAATTAAAGGAAACAAAAGATTTTCTTGAAAACATCATCAATAACTCTGTTGACGGTATACTGGTGAGTGATCTGGACGGGTATATCACGCTGGCCAATACATCGGTCGCGAATATGCTGGGCTATGCCAGGGAAGAACTTATCGGACAGCATACCAACGTGCTGGCTGCTGAAGGGGTCCAGGACCGGCGGTTTTCAAAGGAAGAAATTCTGGCCAACCCCGAGAAGATAGACTCAATTCTGCTCGGTGAGCGTATCTGGTGCAAAAAAGACGGCAGCTGTATTCCGGTAGAGATTAATATGTCGCTTCTCTACGATGAACATGACAGGCCTTTCCGGGCTGTAGCCAGTATCCGTAATATATCGGAACGCAAGCAGGCCGAGGAAGCATTGAAGCGCTCGGAAGAGCTGTATCGCAGCCTGATAGAGAACGCCAACGATGCAATTATTTCCATCAATCGCAAGGGAGTGGTCATCGACTGGAATAAAAAGGCCCAGGAGATTTTCGGGTATACGGCGGAGGAGATACTGGAGGAATCGGTGCTGAAGCTTGTGCGGCCGTCCGAAAAGGAATCGCAGTCCAGCGCCCTTGATTTTTTGTCGCAGAAAGAAGACATTGCCACCTATGATGCTACAAAGGAGGCGGTGGTGGTGCGCAAAGACGGCCGGGAATTTCCGGCCGAAATATCCTACTATACTTCCAAGGTTCATGGTGAATATTTTGTTACCGCACTGGTGCGTGATATTTCTGAACGCAAAGAAATGGAACGCAAACTGCTGCAAAGTGAAAAACTGCGCTCCCTGGGAGAACTTGCGGCGGGTGTAGCCCATGACTTCAATAATATACTGGCGGCCATTCTGGGGCGGACCCAGTTGCTGTCCAGGTGTACGGAAACCCCTCTGGACCAGGAAGAAAGGCGAAAGTCTATTACTACGTTGAAGGAAGGTCTGTTGATTATAGAAAAAGCGGCTCTTGACGGTGCGGAAACAGTGCGCAGAATTCAGGAGTTCTCCCGCAGGAAAGACCAGGACGACGACAGCGCATATTTTTCACCGGTCAATATCAACCAGGTTCTGGATGATGCCGTTGAGTTTACCAAGACAAAATGGAAAGATGATTCGGAGTCGAAGCGGATAGAAGTCTCCATTACCAGGGACTATGCCGAAGTGCCTTTTATGGAAGGCAACCTGTCTGAATTGCGCGAGTTGTTTACCAACCTGATCAACAATGCGGTGGACGCAATGAGCCGGGGCGGTGAAATTTGCCTGAAAACATTCGTTGAAGGCAAGGACGTTGTGGTAACGGTTAAAGATAACGGAACCGGAGTTCCCGAGGACCTGCGGGACAGGATTTTCGACCCGTTTTTTACGACCAAGGGTGTTAAGTCGACCGGTCTGGGGTTAAGTGTATCCTATGGAATTATTTCCCGACATCGCGGGAACATAAAAATCAATAGTATTGTGGATCAAGGAACGACTTTCACCATTCATTTTCCCAGCACGGAGCAGAAGGCGTCCGCCGTGCTTCAGGAAGACCAGGCCCCGCTTCATCAGCACAAAGCACGAATTCTTGTTGTGGATGATGAAAAGGAAGTGTGTGCCATGCTGAAAGATATACTGACGTTTGAAGGGCATACGGTTGATACCGCACCGGACGGTTTTAAGGCGCTGGAAACATTTTCCCCGGGAACCTATGACATGGTTTTTACGGATCTGGGCATGCCCGGTATGACGGGCTGGGAGTTGGCCCGTGAAATTAAGAGCCGTGACGACTCGGTGCCGATAGTGCTGGTGACCGGATGGAGTGTCGATAGCGATGCAACCGAAATACGGGAAAACGGCGTCCACTCGATATTAAACAAGCCTTTCAAGATGAATGATGTTATACAGAAAGTGTATGAATGCACGCAACAGGAGTAGAACGTCCGGTGCCTTGCGTGGCGTTCACCTTTTGTCCTTGTGGCGTTGAGAGCCTCTTCACGAATTATGCTGTAAAAATGTAATAGCCTGGAGATACCATTTTTTTATGCCTGAGTTACCTGAAGTACAGACGGTGGTCGACGACCTTATAGCCGCCGGATTTGAAAAGAAAACAATCGTCGGAGCCGAGGTTTTCTGGCCGCGCTCCATTGCCCGCCCGTCACATACGGTGTTCTGTAAAAAAATCAGAAACCGCGAAACCGTAGCAATTCGGCGGAGGGGAAAATATATTGTATTTGATTTTGCCTGCGGCACAAGCCTGCTTTTACACCTCCGGATGTCCGGGCGGCTGCATGTCGCTTCTGCCGACAGCATGCGCGACAAGCATGAGCATGTAGTCGTTCACTATGCCGACGACCGCCAGCTACGCCTGCACGATACGCGTAAATTTGCCCGGTTATATCTCGTCGGCAGCGCCGACGAGATTCTGAAAAACCTGGGGCCTGAACCCCTTGATCCCGGATTTACCGCTTCGGTGCTGGGCACGCTTCTTCTTTCCCGCAAACGGCAGTTGAAACCCCTTTTGCTGGACCAGACCGTTATTGCCGGGCTGGGCAATATCTATGTTGATGAGGCGCTCTGGGAGGCCGGGTTGCATCCCTGCCGCAGCTCTGCAGACCTTACCGAAGGGGAAATCAAGGCGCTTCACCGGGCGATTCCGCGGGTGCTCAAGAGGGGTCTGCGCAATCTCGGCACAACCCTTGGAACCGGGCAGGCAAACTTCTATTCCGTCGCCCGGCGGCGGGGCCGCAACCGCGACCGGCTGAACGTGTTCCGGCGCACAGGGCTTCCCTGTCCGCGATGTTCAACCACGGTTGAGCGCATTATCGTAGGACAGCGCAGCACCCATGTGTGCCCGGTATGCCAGCCGCAGCAAAAGAAGCGCTGAGCCGGGCCTGTTGAAATATGGTGATTTTTTAACCCAAATGTTTGAAAAAAGCTTTCTTTTTCTAAAAAATCCATGTAAATTCAAGAAATTGTCTTGCATCCTTGTGCGTGACATAATATTATTATATGTTTGATAATGCATCTTCTGAATTTCTTCAATTAACGACAATTTTATTTGAAATAGTTATTTTATCCAAGAACAGGAGGAACTGAATCATGGCAGTCATTAATTTTGGTGGTGTTAAAGAGAAAGTAATCAAGCGGTCGGAGTTTTCGCTGGCGCGGGCACGAAAGGTCCTCAAGAATGAAACCATCGCGGTTATCGGGTATGGTGTCCAGGGTCCTGCCCAGGCACTGAACATGAAGGATAACGGCTTTAACGTTATTATCGGGCAGTCGAAAAAATTCAAAAAGGACTGGAACCGTGCAATTAAAGACGGCTGGAAACCGGGAAAAACACTGTTCGATATTGAAGAAGCCGTACAGCGCGGAACGGTGATTGAAATGCTGGTATCCGATGCCGGCCAGAAAGCGATCTGGCCCATGGTGAAAAAGAACCTGAATCCCGGCGATGCCCTTTATTTTTCACACGGTTTTTCCATTGTGTATAAAGACCAGACAAAAGTAATCCCCCCTGATGATATTGATGTACTACTGTGTGCGCCGAAGGGTTCCGGAACATCGCTGCGCCGTAATTTCCTCTCAGGCGCCGGCATTAACTCGAGCTTTGCTGTTTTCCAGGATGCAACCGGCAAGGCGCGTGAGCGCTGTATCGCCCTTGGTATCGCCATCGGTTCCGGGTATCTCTTCGAGACAACATTTGAGCACGAAGTTTACAGCGACCTCTCGGGCGAGCGCGGCGTGCTCATGGGAGCCCTGGCCGGTATTATGGAAGCCCAGTACGATGTTTTTCGTAAAAACGGTCACAGCCCCAGCGAGGCTTTCAATGAAACCGTAGAAGAACTGACCCAGAGCCTGATTCGGCTGGTGGATGAAAACGGTATGGACTGGATGTATTTAAACTGTTCCGCCACCGCCCAGCGCGGAGCCCTCGACTGGAAGCCGAAATTTAAAAAAGCGGTAATGCCGGTGTTCAAAGAACTGTATGCACGGGTTAAATCGGGGGCTGAAACCCGCCGGGTGCTTACCTCCTGCGGTAAGGCCAATTACCAGGAGCAGTTGCAGAAAGAGCTTTCTAAAATGGCAAACTCTGAAATGTGGCAAGCCGGTAAGGTAACCCGGAGCCTCCGACCGAAAGAGGCCGCTAAGAAAACCACAAAAGCCACGAAGGGGATCGCCGGCAGGAAGTCAAACTAACGGCGTTCCACCGGGTATACTCTCGTTTATTGTTGCCCTAATACGCAAGCTGCCCGGTTGCCAGGAAAGAAGCACCCCGGGCAGCTTGTTTTTTTTGCCGTATAAAGAATGAGTATCGTTGAAACCGCCCACGGCCTTACCCCTGGACGGTTGAGAGCCTCTAACGGCTGCTAGAAAGAAAGCGGCATATTCTATGAAGAAAGCAGTTTTCGGTTTATTGTTGTTGCTGACTGCCGTAGCGGTTTTTACCGCGGGATTACAGAGCAGTGCAACAGCTCCGCCTCCTGCAGGAGATGCGGAGTCGAGATATGTGCCGCTTAAAGAACATGCCAGAGTAAGCAAAGAGATCGTCAAGCAACTCCAGCAGAGCCACTACCGGCACCTTACCTTTGACGACCACCTCTCTGAAAAAGTGTTTCAGCGCTACTTTGATGAACTTGATTCGGCCCGGATCTATTTCGTTGCATCGGATATCAAAGAGTTCGAGCAGTACCGCTACACGTTCGACGACCAGATCCGATCAGGAAACCTGGTACCGGCTTTTCAAATATTCAACCGGTATCAGCTGCGCCTTGCGGAACGGCTTGATTTTGTCGTTAAGCAGCTTGAACAGGGCCTGGATTCTATGAATTTTGATGTAGTTGAGGAGATTGAAACCGACCGCGAAAACAGCCCCTGGCCGGAATCGGCGGCCGCAATGGACGATTTGTGGCGTAAACGGTTGAAGAGCAGGGTGCTCAAGTTGAAGCTGGACGGCAAGACCCTCAAGGAAGCCCAGGAGCTTCTCCTGAAGCGCTATCGCAACCAGCAAAAGCGCATTGATCAGGTTAAGAACGAGGACGTTTTCCAGCTTTTTATCAATGCTGTTGCCCAGAACTACGATCCGCACACTCAGTATTTTTCACCGCGGGCGACGGAGAATTTCAATATTCACATGAGCCTGTCCCTGGAAGGAATCGGCGCCGTGCTCCAGGCAGAGCAGGAGTATACAAAAATTGTGCGCCTTATTCCTGCCGGACCCGCCGACAAAAGTAAAAAGCTCGGCCCGGCCGACCGGATCATCGGGGTCGGACAGGGAGATGACGGCGAAATTGTGGATGTTATCGGATGGCGACTGGATGATGTTGTCGAGCTCATCCGCGGTCCGAAGGGTACGGTGGTGCGATTGGAGATTATACCGGCCGATGCCGCAGATGATCACCAAACGAAGATTGTGGAGATTGTCCGCAATACGGTCAAGCTGGAAGAGCAGTCCGCCCAGAAGAAAATTTTTACGCTGGAACACAACAAGCGTACCTATAAAGTCGGCGTGATCGAAATACCCACCTTTTATCTGGACTTCAAGGCGCTGCAGTCGGGGAAGAACGATTTTAAAAGCACGACCCGCGATGTGCAGCGTTTGCTTGCAGAGCTGAACCGGGAAAAAATAGACGGACTTATTATCGATCTGCGCAACAACGGCGGGGGTGCGCTTCAGGAAGTGAACGTTCTGACCGGTTTGTTTATTGAAGAAGGCCCTATTGTGCAGGTTCGGGACACAAAAGGCAAAGTCGAGGTGCTGTATGACCCTGATCCGCACATCTATTATCGCGGCCCCCTTGCCGTGCTCGTGAACCGGCTGAGCGCGTCGGCTTCTGAAATATTTGCCGGGGCGATTCAAGACTATCACCGGGGTATCATCGTGGGCGAACAGACGTATGGTAAGGGTACGGTGCAGACACTTATCCCGCTGAGCCGGGGCCAGCTCAAAGCAACCCTGGCAAAGTTTTACCGGGTCACGGGAGAAAGTACGCAGCACAAGGGTGTAACACCGGACATTCTGTATCCCAGCCCCTACAACCATGATGAGATTGGAGAAAGTGCGCTCCCGGAGGCACTGTTCTGGGATTACATAGAGCCGGTAACCTATGAAGATCTGCCCGATATCTCGGGCATGCTTGCAAAGCTGCAAGAGCGGCATACGCAGCGTATTAAAAACGACCCCGATTATACGTACCTCACAGAACTCATTGCGTATCTCGATGCGAACCGGGACAAAACAACGATTTCACTTAAAGAGTCCGTCCGCAAGCAGGAGCAGGAGGAGACTGAACAGGCACGCCTCTCTCTTGAAAACAAACGGCGTACCGCCAAAGGTCTTGAACCGGTAAAAAGCCTTGAAGAAATCGAGCCGGAAACGGAACCGGATCCTCTGTTCCCGCATGATAATTCAACCAAAGACGATACGCTGCTGACCGAAACCGGGCATATACTGGCTGATTTTATCGATTTGCTGTAATGGCTGTGGCGTAGAGCCGAAGCGGTAACCATACATTTGTGCGTTTGCTTAATACGGAGCAGTCTGTTATCTTTTAGATAATCCGCGAGACGCATTAAAAAGAGCCCATGGGTACTCCAGTATATTCTATTACATATGAATTCAGGTTTGAAGACGGATCGAAGCAGGAATTTTGCATTGAGCTTGATCCGGACAGGGTGACCATTATTCAGCCGGAGCAACGAAAAAAGGCCGAATGGACCCGACTTGAATACCGGCAGTGTTCGTGCTGTTCCTTATCTCCCGAGTCAACACTATATTGCCCTATCGCCGTTAATATCGCCGACCTGGTGGAGGCTTTCAAAGATGTGCCGTCCTTTAACCGGTGTACGGTGTGGTGCACAACGCCGGAACGGTCCTATATGAAAGAAACCGATGTCCAGGAGGGCCTTTTTTCCATTTTCGGTATCATCATGGCCACCAGCAATTGCCCGGATATGGAACTGTTCCGGCCCATGGCCCGTTTTCACCTGCCGTTCGCAACCAGCCAGGAGACGGTACTGAGACTGTCGGCGGTACACTTTTTGCGGCAGTACTTTCAACAGAAAAACGGTAATGCCGTTCAGCCCGTCATGAACCTGCAAAGCCTCAACGAACACTATCAGCGGGTCCAGGAAGTAAACAAGGGATTTTTTGAGCGAATTAAAAATGTTTCCCGGAAAGACGCGGATAAAAATGCCATTATTATTCTCAACTCCCTTGCGCAAATTATGACCATGGAACTGGATGACGGTCTGGAATCGCTACAGTACCTGTTCCCTGAAAAATAGCATACGCATCCACCGCCCCTTTAAAACGGGCCTTGATTTACTGATAGATACATACTATATTACCCACCTGCAAACTCAACACCGGTTTTTATATGCAGTTTTAATGCAACTCGCGCTACTGCCCGACAGAAAGGCTCAGGGACATGTCACGGACAGCCGGAGATGCGACAGGCCGGGAGGATTGGGAACGCCTGGTACAGGCGGTCAACAGTATTATTCTGCGCATAGATGCTGAAGGGCATATTTTGTTTGTAAACGAATTCGGCCTTCGTTTTTTCGGTTTTCCGGATGGAGAGCTGGAGGGAAAAAATGTGCTTGGTACCATTGTTCCATTGACCGACACGGCCGGAGAAGACCTTGCCGGCCTTATCAAGGATATACTGCAAGCACCGGATAACTATGTAACCAATGAGAATGAAAACCGCCGGTATAATGATGATAGGGTCTGGATAGCATGGACAAACCGTGCCATTCGGGATCAAAGCGGCACAGTGAAGGAAATTCTTTGTGTGGGCAATGATATTACCGACCGAAAACAGGCTGAGCGGGATTTTAAAACCCAGACAGAGCGTTTGCGCGAGCGAGTGAAGGAGCTTGATTGTCTGTACAGCATATCGAAAGTTCTTGATCAGTATAAACAATCGCTTGCTGCGGCACTGGAGGAGATTGTAAAGCTTGTTCCCCGGGCATGGCAGTTTGCCGAAAGTGCCTGTGCCCGAATTGTGATGGAAGGCCAAACGTTTACAACCGACAATTTCAAGGATACCCCCTGGAAGCAGGAAAGCCCGATTTGTATCCATGGAAGTGAGATAGGCAGCCTGGCGGTCTGCTATCTCAGCGAGCAACCTCTTTATGATGAAGGCCCGTTTCTCAAAGAGGAGCGAAACCTCATTAATGAAATAACGGCCCAGTTGGGCAGGGCACTGGAGCGCGCCAGCACGATTGAGGCCTTGCGGGCAAGTGAAACAAAACATAAAACGCTGATCGACAACGTCCCGCAAAAGATTTTTTTCAAGAATGTTACGTCGACGTATGTTTCCTGTAATGATAACTACGCCAGGGATCTGGGGATCCGTTCGGAAGAGATAGCCGGAAAGACGGATTTTGATTTTTATGATGCCGACCTTGCGGAAAAATACCGCGCCGATGACCGCCGGATTATGGAATCGGGGGTGATGGAGGAACTTGAAGAGCGCTATGTGGTGAACGGACGGGAACGGTATGTCAACACTGTTAAAACACCGGTTAAAGACGGTAGTGGGGCAGTTGTGGGTGTCCTGGGCACTTTCTGGGACATCAGTGAGCGCAAAGAGATGGAGCGTGAAAAAGAACGTATTGACGGACAGCTGAAACGCACAATTGCCAATCTTTCCATAAAAAATGAAATCAGCGAAATTCTTTTAAGCACCCGGTCGCTTGACGATATTTTGCATATGATTCTCATCGGTGCAACCGCCTACCAGGGCCTCGGTTTTAACAGGGCGTTTCTGTTGCTGCTTGATGACACAGAGTCCGCCCTTGAGGGCAAGTTCGCAACCGGCCCGCTGGATGCAAAAACCGCGTACCAAACCTGGGGTGAACTTGCACGCCGAAACCACACAATTACAGAACTGTTTAATTTGGGTGATGAAAAGATACCCAAGGAAGACGAGCCTATAAACAGGCTGGTTTCGCAGATGAATATACCGCTGAATAATCCCAAGAGCATGTTTTACAAGGTTGTACAGGAACAACGGTCATTTAATGTCGTCGACGGTTTTTCCAACCCTGCTCTCGAGACGGATTTTTTATATCTCCTGGGAACAGACTGCTTTGCCCTGGTGCCGCTTGTATCGCGAGGGCAGGTGCAGGGTGTTTTGCTGGCGGATAATTTCATCAATCAAAAGGAAATAACCGATACTGATGTGCGGCTGTTGAGAGATTTTGCCAACCATGCCAGCCTTGCAATTGAAAATGCACATCTGTACGCGAGATTGCAAGAAAAGGTTGATGAGTTGAGCAGTGCCTATAATGAGTTGAAGGTCAACCGTGACAAGCTGCTTCGTTATGAACGGCTGTCGGCCGTCGGTGAAATGGCCGCACAGATTGTTCATGATATCAGAAACCCTATGACCGCCATCGGCGGTTTTGCCCGGCGGCTGCTTAAAAAGGGGGATGATGTTGAATCGAATAAAACATACCTGGAGATTATTATCCGTGAGATCGACCGCCTCGAGCGTATCCTTGGAAACCTGCTGACGTTTACCAGGCCGGTTACGCCCACCTTTGAAGCGGCCGACATCAACAGCATCCTGAGCAGTATCTGTGAATTCCTGGGGCTGGAAATGCTGCAGCAGAGTGTTGAGCTGGAAGAACGGCTTGATCCGGATGTTCCCCGGTTTCCCTTCGATGAAGATCAGATACGCCGCGTGCTGTCCAATCTTATCCGAAACGCCATTGAGGCAATGGAGACCGGAGGTACGCTTACGGTAAGCACAGCGCTTATTGATGAAAAAGTGCAAATAGATGTTGCAGACACCGGCCCGGGCATTGCGGAGCACGAAAAGGAGCGGGTGTTCGAGCCGTTCTATACATCCAAAACCACGGGATCCGGGCTGGGCTTGTCCCTGGCGGACCAGATAGTCAAGGCCCATGGAGGGGCTCTGAAAATATATGACCGGCAACCTCTCGGAGCCATTGTCAGCCTTTTGCTGCCTCTGGAACCCAAGGAAGAAGACTAGGCCCAAATCAAGCGACGAATTTTCGCTTGATTTGGGCCTAGGAGACTGTTGGAGAACGCCCATCTTTATCGACTTTATCGGAATTGCATTTACCCTTTCGTCATTGCGGCGAACAGTAGATTTCACATCAAGCGATTAATCATCCCTTGATGCGGAATTGGTAGCCTTTTTTGAAACATATTATTATAATACATTGAAATGATATATGCAGGACATCCCAGGAAAGGAGTCGTCGTTTTATGAGTAACGAGCCGAACAAGATAATATATTCAATGATGAAGGTTGCCAAGTATTATAATAATAAGCCGGTATTGAAAGATATTTCACTTTCATATTTCTATGGTGCAAAGATCGGGGTATTGGGGCTGAACGGTTCCGGCAAAAGTTCACTGCTGCGAATTCTTGCCGGTGTCGACAAAGAGTTTAACGGTGAAACGGCTGTCTCCCCGGGATATACCATCGGATTCCTGGAGCAGGAACCGGAGCTGGATGATACCAAAACGGTGCGGGAGATTGTGGAGGAAGGCGTGCAGGAAACGGTTGACCTCCTGGCCGAGTATAACAGTATTAATGAAAAGTTCGCCGAGCCCATGTCCGATGATGAGATGCAGAAGCTGCTGGAAAAACAGGGTGAAGTGCAGGAGAAACTTGACGCACGTGATGCATGGGACCTCGACGCGCGGCTTGAAATGGCAATGGACGCTTTGCGGTGCCCGCCGGGTGACACGCCGGTGAACGTTATCTCGGGCGGTGAGCGCCGCCGGGTGGCGCTGTGCAGGTTGCTGCTGAAAAAACCGGATATCCTGCTGCTTGATGAGCCGACAAACCATCTTGACGCGGAAACCGTGGCTTGGCTTGAACACCATTTACAGCAGTATGCAGGCACCATTATCGCCGTTACCCACGACCGGTATTTCCTGGATAATGTTGCCGGGTGGATACTGGAGCTGGACCGGGGCCATGGAATCCCCTGGAAGGGAAACTATTCTTCCTGGCTGGAACAGAAACAGGAACGGCTCCGCCAGGAGGATAAGTCCGAAGGACAGCGACAGAAGACACTGGAGCGCGAGCTCGAGTGGATCAGGATGTCGCCCAAGGGGCGCCATGCCAAATCAAAGGCCCGTATCTCAGCGTATGAAAACCTGTTGTCCCAGGAAGGTGAAAAACAGGCCAAGGATCTCGAGATCTATATACCGCCGGGGCCGCGCCTGGGTAATATCGTCATCCAGGCCGACCAGGTGCGAAAGGGTTTCGGGGATACGCTGCTTATGGAAAATATGTCCTTTGCACTGCCCCCGGGGGGGATTGTGGGCATTGTGGGACCCAACGGCGCGGGAAAGACAACGCTGTTCAGGATGATTACGGGGCAGGAACAGCCCGATTCGGGAACCATTCGGGTCGGCGATACCGCTTCGCTTGCCTATGTGGACCAGAGCCGCGACGTGCTGGATCCGGAAAAAACAATCTGGGAAATGATTTCCGAAGGGCAGGATACCATAAGGCTGGGCACCCGGGAGGTGAACTCACGGGCATATGTGGCCCGGTTTAATTTTTCAGGTTCGGACCAGCAGAAAAAAGTCGGGCACATTTCAGGCGGCGAGCGAAACCGGGTGCACCTGGCGCTCATGCTGAAAGAGGGCGCCAATGTGCTGCTGCTTGATGAGCCCACAAACGATCTCGACGTTAATACCATGCGGGCGCTTGAAGAAGCCCTTGAAAACTTCGCGGGTTGCGCGGCCATCATCAGCCATGACCGCTGGTTCCTTGACCGAATCGCCACCCACATCCTCGCCTTTGAAGGCGACAGCTCGGTGGTCTGGTTTGAAGGCAATTATTCGGAGTATGAAGCCGACCGCAAGAAGAGGCTCGGGGCGGCGGCAGACCAGCCGCACAGGATTAAGTATCGGCAACTAACCCGTGATTGAGTTGGGGTGCCGGAAAGCATCCATCTACTGCGTTATGCGTATCCTTCGTCACTGCGACGTACAGCCAAGTACGCCTCATTACTCAGGCCAACGCGCGCCTTGTATCTGAACCATTTTCCAACCGCCTCCTGGTAGCAGCGTATGCCGGGAAGCTTCAAAGAAATTGAAGGAAAGCATCCATCTACTGGGCTTCGCACTGTAATGGCTGCGCCTTAACCGAGGTGTCCGTTTTTCTGAGGGAAGATCAGGAGGATACAATGATTAAATCTATTGTTTTTATCTTATTTTTTATGGTCCTTTCAGGTTGTGGTCGTGAAGAATTCGATGATTCACAACAAGAAGAACAATGGCAGTTCAATCCAACGGCACCGGTTATCAATAATGGCAATGATATTATTGATATTGTAGCAGCAAGTGATCCATGTATTTTAAAAGATGATACCGGCTACAAATTATATTACACGTGCGTTGGTGTTACGCAGGAAGAAATAGATGCGGCAGCACCGTTTGACCCAACTCCAAAAACCAGAATTTGCGTTGCCACAAGCAATGATGGTATTGCTTTTACAAAGCATCCGAATAATCCTATTTTAGATCCTTCCGAAAGCGCCTGGGATTCTTATGGGTTAGAAACACCCTTCGTCAAGAAGATTGATGGTGAATATTGGCTATACTACTACGGATACGACACCGATAAAATAGAGGATGTGATTAGTGGAGATAAAGCAACTCTGGGATCAATTGGGCTGGCTGTCAGCAATGACGGCATAACATTTAATAGAGATCCGGCCAATCCTGTTTTAGAGCCTTCTCCATTGACTGATCAAGATACGTATGTAGGATTATGGGACTCATGGGCAGTAGAGGGGCCATGCATAATAGAAGTTGGAAATGAGTACTGGATGTATTATGGTGGTGCCGGATCGGTGGCAGCCGGAGAAATGATTAATAGTATCGGCCTCGCAATAAGTACAGATGGGAAAACATGGACAAAAGCGATTCAAAATCCACTTTTACATGAAGGGAGCACATCTTCATGGGATCGCTACCACGTTATTGATCCAAGTGTTATTAAGTATAATAACCAATATATACTTTGGTATCATGGCGGCGACAAATATTCCGCAGTTGATGATGAATATAGTAACTTTAATATAGGTGTAGCTTACAGTAATAATGGAATTGATTGGGCAAAAGATTCAAACAATCCTGTGCTGAAAAACAAAGGCTTAAGCTGGGCAACAAGCGGCATAATGGCCCCAAGCGTATTTGAGGAAAACAATACGTTTGTCATGTATTTTCACGGGCTAAACGGGACCTCATCAACATTTACAATTTGGGCCATCGGCCGGGCAACGCTTACTAAATAGATAGTATCATCACTCAATTGATTTGGGCAACAGCCCGTGCAGGTGATCTTACCCCGGAAAAACGGACACCCCGGTTAAAGGGCGGTAAAGTCTTCCTGATGTATCCCTGAAAATTAGAGTACAGCGTGGTAGGTGTTCCGGCATCTGCGCATGACTTTGTGCAGGTGCTCACGGGTTTCCTGCAGCGGTATGGTTTCGATATTTTTTCCGTCCCATCGGCCGTCCCTGATGTACCTGCGAATGCGGGTATTCCCCCCATTATAGGCGGCAAGGGCGCACAGCGTTGCAGACCTCATGTCGAAACCTTTATTGCGGTAGTATGAAAACTCATGCCGGAGATACCGCAGGCTTTTGACAAAATTATCCCTTATGTTTGTGGTTACGGTATGGAAGCGGGGATCAAGCTGTGCCAGCCGCTGGCAGTTGTCCTGTGATCTTGCATCGGCATCAAACCAGCTCTCTTCCCATATCAGCGATGCATAGAGGCGGGGATCGATATTGTACTGTTCGGCAACATCAACCAGGTCGGCTAGATAGGGGTGCCCGGCCTTTATGGTTCGGTTCTTCAGGTAGGCGATTTTTTCAGCTTTGGAAAGGGCGTGAAAGGCAACTGCAGGTTGTGCGGCATGGGTGCCGGAAACAGGTATCTTCAGCGTATCGCCGAAAATGATTTTCGAGGCGCGGACGATGTTGTTTGCTTCGGCAATGTGTTGTATCGAAACAGAGTATTTTTTTGAAATCGTCCACAACGACTCACCCTTTTGAATAAGGTGGTATGTATAAGCATTGTCTTTAGCGGACTGCTTTAAGGCGAGGCGATCGATTGCTTTGTTTTCCCGGGGGGCAACCGGCTGTGCTTTTTTCGCAACAGCTTCTGCGGTATAGACGCCGGGCAGGATGAGCACCTGGCCGGGATACAGCACATACCAGTCCCGAGTGCGGTCATAGGTAATGCCGTTGATGTTTACCAGTTTTTTGCGGTCGATCTTGAAGCGTCCGGCAATACTGCGGATACTGTCACCTTTTTGAACGGTGTACGTTGACGGATAAATGGGCTGGACGGGACGGTCCGCCGGTCTGGTTCCGTCAGCCGGTGCAGTTGATTCGCTTGTTGTTTCAGGTGCCAGGCCGGATTTTGCCGGAGGGAGGGGCTCGGCATCGGACCGGTACGCGCCAAAAGAGTCTTTGCGTTGCGTACAGGCCGATACAAGGAGGCCGGACAGCGAGAGGGCCAGAAGGGCTTTGCCTACCGGCGGCAATCCGTTATTGACGCTTGTGGTGTCGGTATTGCGGGCAGTAGCCCGGCGGATGGTCAGGGTCAGACAGTCAATGGTAAAATTGAGAAACGGGGCGGAGCCGTTTCGGTTTCGCTCAAGGTCTGCAGCAAGATATTTGAGTGCTTTCATTTCTCTATGGCTTAACTGTCCGCCGGTGTTGGCTATGAGATCCCCGATGAGTTCAAGTCGTCCGGCACGGGCGCAGAGAGAATGTCTGAGTTGCAGGAAGTCGATTTTTTTCTGATATGTTTGGGTGCGGGTTTCGTCTGCGGCAGTATACAGCTTGCTGATTACCCTGATAAGTCTACTGCCTGGTGCAAGCTTTTCAAGCATATGGTCTACAGGCTCTTTTTGCATAGGCTTTTTTCTTAGTAGTTAATGCTTATTTTTATGTATAGGGTACGGGAAAGTATGCCGGGTAATGACTCAGAATTTGATCTTCTTAACGCTTTTTTAAAGCATTTTTAACATTTTTTTAATTGAACGCAGTATATGCTAACAATAATTGTGTGTCAATAAAAATTTACCACAATATATTGTACATTCATTCACCCTCCTTCTCCCGGGGTTCGTCACCAAAAATCCTATGCCGACATACCGGTCCGCTGTAATGGGGGGGTGCCGACAGGCAGCAAGGTAACGCATCTGGAGATACTTAAGGTAAAATAAGCTCTTTTTCAAGACGCGACACCTTTTATATGTTTGAAAAAACTAACAAAATAAAAACCATCCCGGATCTAACGACACGTGCAGTAAAGGGAGGCATTCCCTTCTTTTCAGGAAGGGGAGAAAGAATTTTTGTCCGTGAAACTCTATCCGTGTATTACGGTTTATATGCATGTACAGAGGTTCTGTGTAAAGCAACATACAAACCAACGGGGGAGAGACTTGCCATGAAGAAAAAAATCATTTTCACATTTTTCGGTGCAGCATTTTTTGCAGTGAGCCTTTTCAGCACTGTGTATGCCGGGCAGTACCAGAACAGGATGCCGGCCGGACTGCTGGCAATGCTTTTGCACTCAGCCGGGGCAGAAGCCGAGAAGGATCTGCAGGTGCATCAGGGTTTTGTTTTTCAAACGGTAACCTTTGCCGGGCCGGAAGGCGAACCTGTGACCATTGGTGTGCCTTTGGGCATGGCTCGAAATGAAAACCGGATGCTGCTTATTGCCGACGGAGAGCGTTCGTTCGTATCGTGGTCGCCGGATACCGGTCTAGAGGTCGTATCAGGGAGCGGTCTGGTGAGCCAGGGGGTTTTTGATGTGGTCGAATGCATACTCGGCGCGGTCGACACTATGATTTCGCTGCTAAGGGAATGTGACGGTGTTACCTGTATCGTGGAAGCTGCGCTTATCGGGTCGCTGGAGATAAGCCTGTGTCCGATCAACATCCTGTAGGCAAAGGGCCATCCCATAAGCGACCTATGGAAAACATCCATTTACTGCGTTGCGCTCACCTTTTATCGCTGCGGCGTACAGTCAAGTACGCCTCACTCCAAAAGGTTTCACGCGCCTTGTATCTGAACATTTTCCATAGGTCTTTCGGGCAAGAGAGTATTTTGAAAGCTGCTGCAATAATCCGTACTATGGAAGCGTGGTTAGGTGAGCTGTTATCTTATTATTTATATTCAGACGGCAGGGGTACCTGGTTAATTTTGAACAAGATAAAGCCTTCCCAGTCGGAATCAGGAAAGACCGTCTGGAGGTAGTTCTTTTGAACGTTCACCCCTTTGCCCGGTGAGGAATGGTAGAGGTCGCCGTTTGCCAGAATTCCCTCATGGCCCACCAGTACGCCTATATCCCAGTTTGATTTTTTAACAAAGGCTATGCCCACAACCCCGGGTAAGGGTTTGAGTCTGCCCATGGTAAAACCTTCACGGGGCATATAGTGAATGGTGAGGGTTTTGAACCATCCGCCCAGTTTGCCATCGAAAAGAAAAGAACCGTCAGTCTTTTTATTCAACGTCAGGGTTTTCTTTTTAAGATATGCGGAGTCGGCAGAAAACTGCTCGGTGCAGGCGGTGAAGTAGCTGTTGGCAGGGTCGGAAATTCGGTCGGTAGTAAAATGATAGCGGTTTTTAAAGTGTACCTCCCCGTTGCGGTAATGCAGCAAGCGCATATGGCACAGTGCTTCGTTAAAAGATGTACTGTTTGTAAGGGCGGCTGTATACAAAACAAACATGGTACAATTTGTTTTTTGATAGGGAAACCAGTTTTTTGTTTCATCGGGGAGGGGGTCGTTGCAGTAAGGCCCGCACCCGGTGTACATTTCACAGATTGCCTGAAGGCGTTTTTTAAAAACAGGGAGGCGGTGCTGTAAGTCGGGAAGCAGGCCGTCAAGTTCCTGTGAGCCCATTTCACACATGCGGGCAGGTTGCCGTATCGGGTGTTGTTTTGTTGTATCGGTGGTTTTGTCGTCAGTTGCCGCAGCGGTACCTGTGACAGAAATTGAGAGCATCAAAAGAATGAAGATATATTTAGATTTCATAGATTTCAAAACAATCATAGGGTCCCCTGTCAGCCGGTAATGGGAAAATGCATGCTGCTGGAAAGAAAACCGGCCCCGATAAGGAAGCTGATAATTGAAAGAATAAAGCCCACAATTGATAAAACTGCGGTCAAGCCGCCGCTCCACCGCCAGGTATATCTTCCATGAAGTATAACCGCATACACAACCCAGGCCAGGAACGACCATGTCTGCACCGGGTCCCATTCCCAGTAACGGCCCCAGATGATTTTTGATCGGAACATGCCGGTAACAATCATAATACTGAACATGATAAAACCGACAGCGATCATTTTGTAACTGATATCATCAAGGGTTTCCCGTGCCAGGTACAGGCGCTTAAGGATATTTGCGGGAGAAATAATTCCCTGTTGAATTGCCAGAAACATGATGCTTGCAACGCATGAAACGGTAAAAGCCCCGTAGCCGACGAAACAGGCTGATAGGTGGTAGTTGATATAGTTGCCCTGCAGTACTTCAGGCATCGGATAAATTGCATGGTCGATTTCTGAGCTGAGAGCAGCAAAGATCATCATGAGTGTTGCCAAAGGCAGGATTACGACTCCAAAAGCTCTTGTACGGATGCTGCGCTCTATACCCAGATAAAACAGTATGATAATGCCGGCGGAAAAGGTCAGGCACTCATACGGCCCTCGAATAGGCAAATGCCCGATGCCCAGTTGATGCGACTCAACCCATCGGATGATAAAAGCGGCGGTATGCACGATTAATGCAAAAAAGGTCAAGGCGGTAGCGGCTTTGCCCAAGGTGTTTTTTCTGAAAAAAATATGTCCGGCGTAGAAGAGGGTACACAGCAGGTATATATAACAGAGCACGTTATAGATGATAATATTGTACATGCCTATATCCTTTCAATATCCTGCTGTATGTGCGCAATCCTTTTTTTAAAAGCGGCCCTGTTTTTAGTTGCTGAAGCACCTATAACAATTGACGTGCCGTCAGGTCCGGAAGTGGTTTTTATAAGAAGTCGACGGTGGGAATAAAAAAACATAATGCCGAACCCGGCAATCATGCTTAAAAAACCGTACCAGACAAGAATACGGCCCGGGTCTTTAATGATTTTAAGGTTGGTCATCTCCCTGGTGAAAAACCCCTGAAGGGTGAATCTGTACTTTTTTAGATCAGGCTCAGTAAAAGCGCCGGTGTTTTTGGATATCCAGAGCCTTGCCCGGGGGGCAAGGCTGATAAGCTGTAAAGACTCTTTTTTAAAGGAGGTGGCCCGGACAGGAATGCGTGTTCCGGGCACCGTAAAAGTCTGTCCGTTTTTTACCTCTACAATGTGCTGTCCCTTGTCCGGTGCGGTAATCACAATGCGGGCGTGTTTTATTTCACGGCTGAAGCGGTTCTGGTAAATTGATATGCCGCTATAGTTAAGAGGATTGCCGAAGGTAATGGTTTTGGTCCTTGTTTTTTTTCCATCTTCAAGAATGCTCAGAGTGCTTTGATGTCCGACGGTTTCCTGTGAGCCGGGTTGATGCGGGACTGAAAACGTTTCACAGTGAAGCCCGAACCCAAGATTGATTCTGTTTTTATTATTGTCGACAACCAATAACGGATCAATTGTCTGGTTTTTGCCGATGTCGATGAGATAGTGAAATCCCTGGGTCGACAGGATAACACCGATAACAAGGGAGAGCAGACTGAGGTGCGCAAGGTAGAAACCGATGGAAGCAAAGCGGCCCTGTTCAACGGAAATCCAGTCTGCCCCATCTGTATCGGTATGGCATGCCGGCGCATGAATGCGGCGAGAAACACTCGCGGTTAACCTCTCGAGAACCGTATCGGATGCATTGCAGGAAAAGCTTTTTTTTATAGGCATATTTTCCAAAGCCGCATCATAGGGTGTCTGCCGGGCGGCTTTGGCCGTTTTTATGGTGCTCAACAGATGAGTGAGGCTGCAGGCGAGAAGATTGAC
The DNA here is from genome assembly GCA_028282925.1 of Thermodesulfobacteriota bacterium. Classification (GTDB taxonomy): domain Bacteria; phylum Desulfobacterota; class WTBG01; order CAIYCZ01; family CAIRTM01; genus JANQGV01. The sequence continues at coordinate 13,621 of JANQGV010000314.1, read as the reverse complement.
ACAAAAAAGAATCAGCAGCCCGACAAAGAGATTTGAAGAAGTAAGATTTTTAAGTATAGGCCAGGCAGTAGCTGCTTTCGGCACTATTTGGACGCTGTTTTGAATGAGAACAAGAAGGCCAATGAGACAGAGCAGTATGATAGTGAGGTTTATTGAGGAAGCGCAATGCAAAGCTTTTTTAAGGTGTTTTTTCATAAAACTATTTCTTAAAGCCGGCTGTGCAAAAAAACACCCAGCTTATTGTGAAAATTTCTTCATAAACGACCTGTCAATAAAGTCCTTTAGCTTGAAAAAAAGCCTGCCTTCGTAAACACGTTTGTTTCTGCAAAAAAAAGCCCGGTCATCACCCATGTTGAGGAGCAGCATATATTTTTCCTGGGGAAAAAACGGGACCAGGGGACGGTTTTCAAGGGCGGCCATAAGGTTGTTATGCAGGATAGAGCTTTCCCGTACGGCATAAACGCCCACTTTGTCAAGAGGCCGGTCCTGAAAATGAATACAATCGCCGCCACCGAAGATTTCGGGAGCGGTTACGGACTGCAAAAAGGTGTTTACCGTTAAACCGCCGTCTGAAGAGGCCTGAAGTCCAGAGGCAGCAAACAGGGAAGAAGGCTTGATGCCGGTGGCGATGATTGCGGCGTCGAAAGGGAGCTGTTTACCGTCGCTCAGAATGACTTTTTGCGATTCAATATGCTCTACGCGGCAGTCTTCGCGGACGGCAATGTTGAGGGCCTTACAGCGGGAACGAGCAAGGTACCGTGCTTTTTCTGGAAAGCGCTTGAGGAGTCCGGTTCCTGCAATCAGGGTAATATCCGCATGGGCGTTATTGTCCTCAACAAGTCGCCGCACAGCTCCGGCCATCTCAAGGCCCGCCGGGCCGCCGCCGATTACCACAATGCCGGGGGTGCTGCCGGGAAGGAGATTGAGAATATGCTCCCGGGCCTGTAGAAGGGTTTCAATCGGTTTTACGGCAAAAAGGGCGTCGGAGCTGCCAAGGTGGTCATAGGAAACGGTGCTGCCGGTGTTGCACGAAAGCACGTCATAGCCGATACTGGTTCCGGATGCGCACAGTACGGTTTTGGTGTGCGGATCAATACGAACAGCCCTGTCTTCGACAAAAGAACCTCCCCGGGCCTCGATGATTTGTTTGATCGGGAAGCGGATTTGATCGGGAAGATAGGTTCCTGCGAGCATGCCGGGCCCCATGCCGGAATAGTAATGGTAGGGGTTTGGGCCGATGAGGATAACGCGATGTCCTTTGTTGATATAGTCGGAACAGTTTGCGAGTATTGTCAGGTGGGCATGACCTCCACCGATCAAAACTAAATGGGCCATGGGCGCTTTTTTCTTGTATGCAGGTTAGTACTGGGCTTCGAGCATTGTTGCCAGTGACAAAAGATGGTGCTTTTCTTCCTGTGCAACTTTAAGAAGAATCTGTTGAGCAGCTTCGTTTTTTGTTTCGCTGGCCAAGCGCATGTACAGATCCAATGACTGGGCCTCCAGCATCATTGCGATACTTAAAATGCCGATATCGGAGTCCAGATGCTGCCGGTTGCCGGTCAGGAACGAATTTTTGCCAAAACCGCCTTCAATAATCTCTGAAGCTGTTTTATCTATTTCCGCCTGGGAATAGTTTGCTTCCCTGCAGAGCGCGGCAATGTGCATTTTATGATTTTCTTCATAATCGGCCAATTCCTCAAAAAGTCCGGCTATTGATTTGTCGGTAGTATTGTCCTGCAACTCCCGGTAGAAAATGCTTTGAGCGTTTTCAAAATGCCAGGCCAACGCAAGTACCTGTTCCGGACTTTCTATTTGAGAAACAAAATTGAGATGGGACTCCGGCGGTCCGGCAGCAGTGTGTCCACTCCAGGCCTTGATTCCGCCGGACAGGTTGTAGACTTCAGTGAAGCCGTTGCCGGAAAGCATCTGGGCGGCAACGCGGCTGCGACCGCCGCTGGCACAATACACGATGGCAGGCCGGTTTTTTTCAAGTTCTGAAAGGCGTTCTGAAAGCTGCGGCAGTGGAACCAGGCGGGCACCCGGCAGATGTGACTGTTCATATTCTTTGGGTTGCCGAACATCAAGAATGGTGTATGCCCCCTCGGAATGCTTTTGTATATAAGCGCGGGCTTCATCCGGAGACATGGAAGCAACGGGAGTGAAAAAGTCTTTCAGGCCCATGGTTCAAACCTCCTGTGCAAAAGATTTCATTCATACTTTGTTTATACGAAAGTATATATAGCGGAAATGTTTTATGCAAATGTTTTTAAAATATGCTATGAGACAGTTGGAATGCATTACTCTTTTGACCATGCGTATACACGGCATTTAGTTTGAGAGCGGAACGGTTGTGGAAAAGAACATACTTATTACCGGCGGGACAGGATTTATCGGCAGGGCCCTGTGCCGGGAGTTGCTCGCCAACGGGTATTCAGTGACTGTGCTGAGCAGAAACCCGGATATTTACAGGAAACAGTTTGATAAAGACGTTGTTTTTGTGCCGTGGGGGCCACCCGATACAACACGTGCATGGGAAACCCATGTTGAGCAGGCCTCTGCCATAGTCAACCTGGCAGGGGAAAACATCGCATCGGGAGTGGGGTGGAGCACACGTAAAAAAGAGGCAATACTGCAGAGCAGATTGCAGGCTGCGCAGTCCGTAGTACATGCCGTGGAGCAGGCCCGGCAAAAACCCCACACTCTGATTCAGTCCTCCGCAATCGGCTTTTACGGCAACAGGGGAGACGAGGTTCTGAATGAATCTTCGCCGGGCGGACAGGGGTATTTAGCCGACGTTGCCCGGCAGTGGGAGTCATCGGTTGGAAGCCTGCAGGCGCACGGTGTTAGATGCGTATATGTTCGTACCGGTATTGTTCTTGGACGCAGTGAAGGATTTTTGAAAAAAGTTGCGACACCGTTTCGCCTGGGTATGGGGGGGCATTTGGGAAACGGGCGGCAGTGGCTCTCGTGGGTGCATATCGAAGATGAAGTTCGGGCCATCAGATTTTTACTTGAGCGGCCGGACCTGAGCGGTCCATTCAACATAACCGCTCCGTACCCGTTGACGGCCCGAAGTTTTTTTAAAGCCCTGGGTAAGGCGTTGCATCGTCCTTCGTGGCTGCATGCCCCGGGATTTATGCTCAGGCTGCTGCTCGGGCAGTTTGCCGAAGAGGTGCTGCTATCCGGGCAGCGGGTCGTGCCCCGACGCCTTGAGGAAGCCGGATTTGCGTTTCGGTATCGGGAGGCATTTCCCGCCTTGCAAAACATTTTTCGGTGAGGCTGGCGGATAACGCCCATCTTACGGGTCCACACTCGTCCTCTGTTTTTAAAACTCACCGTATATGGCAGTGAACCTCGAAAAGTTTTTCAGTTTTCGGTACCAAAGAAATCTTATAAGACGCTACGTGTCTTCCACCCCTTTTCTTTGTTCGCCCCAAAGAAAAGGGGGAAAAGAAAAGGCGCCCTGCAACTTGTCCCGCCAAAAGCGGGCGGGATACCCTCGCGGCACGATTTCAGTCGGCGGGTCAACAAACTCGCCCGGCAAGCCGGGGCTCAAACATGTCGACCCTTGTTTCCTCCTGAAATCGCTGCACTCGGCTGCGTTGCAATGGGAATTAAGAAAGCCCGTAACAAATTAACAGTAAATACTTTTGCTCACCCTATTATTAAAGTGGTTCCCAAGTCCCCTTGGGAGCAGTAGTAAACACCTATGTGTTTTGTTGAGCACTTTCGGCGACTGTTAGTCCTTTTTTAACATGGTCATGAGTATGCATACATACAAGCCTGCTGCAACGACAAACAGGCTTGCGGGAACGGTTATATGCATGATAACAGCGGGAAACAGCGGGCCGATAATGCTGCCCAGCCCATAGCAAAACGTTGTCAGGGCATTACCCCGGGCAAGTTCTTCAGGGGAAACCACTTCGGCCAGCAGTCCGACGCCCAGCGGGTAGAGTGCGCCGACCGATGCGCCGCCAAGAAGCAGTAGGGCGGTCAGCCACATGCTGTCCGGTATGCACAATACCAGCAGGAAACTGAAGCTGCCCAGCCCGTAGGTGAGCTTTATCATGTTACGGAGGCCGATACGGTCGCCAAGCATACCGATAAGCGGTGTGAGCCCGCCGTGACCGAGCATGAAGGCAAACAGCAGGATACCGGTCTGCACCTCATCAAATCCCCGGCGAAGAGTATAGATAGGGATCAGGGCGATTAATGCCCCCTCCATGAAGCCGCACATAATCATGGCGGTAAGCGAAACCCGCAGGCGTTTGAGAAAGGCACGGTTAAATTGTAAATCGGGTGTATGCTCCTGCAGAGAGGGGATGGTAGTAAAGGCAGCAGCAGCGCCGACGAAAGAGAGTACTCCGGCAGTGGTAAACGGAAGCCAGGTGCCGAACTTCAGGAGCCACAACCCGACCGGTCCCGCCATAAGGGCCAGTGAAAAGGCAAACCCGTACAGCCCCAGGTTGCGCCCCCGGTTTTGCTCGGTGCTGACCCGGTTGATAAGGGTTTCGCAGGATGTGAATATCGCCCCGAAACCCACACCCATGATAAAGCGAAACAGGAACCAGGCCGGGAGTGATACCCCGAAGCTGAGCAGGAACATGCTCAGACCGGTAATGGACAATCCGGCCGTCAGTGTAGGGCGGAGTCCGTAGCATTCAATGCTGCGACCGACAAGCGGCGCTCCAAGGGCCAGACCCGCAAACATAACCGTAGCCATAAGTCCGGTGACGGGCGTGGCCACATGCATGTTTTCCAGAATTACCGACGTGACCGGCAGCACAACGCCGAATCCGAATCCGGCAACGGAAACTGCAATAAGAACGGTCACGAAGGGTGGGACGCGTGTGGACATATTATTAGTTGATTTCTAAACGCAAAGCCTATGGCTTTGCAATTCGAGAAGCATTTAGCGTGTCAAAAGAAGGTTTTTTATAAGACGCTACACGTCTTCTCCTCCTTTTCTTTGTTCGCCCCAAAGAAAAGGAGGCAAAAGAAAAGGCGCCCTGCAACTTGTCCCGCCTTAACAGACGGGATACCCTCGCGGCACGATTTCAGTCGGCGGGTCAACAAACTCGCCCCAGAAAAACGGGGCTCAAACATGTCGACCCTCATCCCCTCCTGCAATCGCTGCGCTCGGCAGCGTTGCAATGGGATTAAGAAAGCCCGTAACTAATCAACGTTAAATACTTTAAATATTCAATGCTGCATGCATTGACGTTTTTGATTTTCAGCACCCTCGCTAAGAATCTTCGCTTGGTTTTGGCCTAGATCGTTGCTTCCGATTTTGAAACCGCTTCGGCCTTGATGCGGTCAAGCAACTCCGCCAGTACCGGTTTCACGTTTTCACGAATGTCTCCGGCAACCATAATGAAGAGCAGATCGTCGCCGGGTTTGAGCAGCCCCGATTTTGCATCGACCAGCACTTTATAGATTCCGGGTTTTTTCTCGTATTCCTTGCGCAGGGCTTCTATTTTTTCCAGGTCGGGAGTTACCTCTATGGATTGCACCTGGCTGCGGTCTTTACGCGACCATGCCCGTACTACACCATTGTGGGTCAGGACCATGCCGACATTTTCGGCAAAGCCCGGTTCTTTTTTCAGTTCGGCAATTGTTTTTGTGATGTCCATAGCTGTTCATGTTCCTTTTTTCAAGAGTGTCTGTATTTTACAACGGTTACTTTTTCCATGGTTATGAGGCCCTCTTCAACCGTCTGGTCCAGAAATGGCCGAAGGGTGTTTAATTTTTCTTCGGTATCTACTATTTCGATAATAATGGGAAGGTCTTCGGAAAGACAGAGAATTTTAGCAGTATGCATGCGGCTGTCCGCACCGAAACCCATTATCCCGCGGGTTACGGTTGCGCCGGCAAGGTTCAGTTCGCGGGCTTTTATAACAATCTGCTCATACAGGGGTTTGCCCTTGTAGGTGTCGCTTTCGCCAATGAAGATCCTCAGCAGCATTCCGTTTTCCGGCAGTTTCATGAATGCTCCTTACTTTAAAAGATTAAGGCAGTAGTGGGCTGCTATAAAACCGGAAAAAACAAGAACCAGCCCAAGCACATTGTTGAGCAACAGGTTTCCCACAGCAAGCTGTATTTCCCCATCGCGTAAAAGATGGAGCGTTTCCAGCATGTAGGTTGAAAAAGTTGTGAAACCACCCAGAATTCCTACCATAATTAATAGTTTCACATGGGGAGCCACCATGATTTTGTCGGTAAGAAACCAGATAAATCCCGCCAGAAACGATCCGATCAGGTTCACCAGCAGGGTACCCCAGGGGTAGACATTGGAGACGAACATATGGACCGTTTGTGCCGTCAGATAACGAAGGACGGCGCCGCATGCACCTCCGGCAGCTATGTAGAGCAGTTTCTGCAAAAGCGTGGATCTCCTTTCCAAGGAGGCTGTCGGAGAACGTCCATTTCCTGCGTTGCGTTCACCCTTCGTCACTGCGGCGTACGAGCAAGTACGCCGCAGTGACGAAGGGTATCGCGCGCCTTGTGTCTGAACATTCTCCATCAGCTTCCTGTTATGAAGGTATTCCGACAAACTCCAACGGTACTCAACAGGGTATCATAAAACAACCTAATGAAAAAATATTAATTTAATAAAGTTTTTCTATATGTTTATAAATATTTGCCGATATATACACAATATGAAGGGCGGGATGTTCCGTTTGTCCGGCTTTATTGACATAGAATTTTCTATGATTTATTAAGTACGTATGCATCTCGCTTCATGAAAAATCCGGGACGGTGGAAACGGGATAACCATGGACAGCAGCAAGCTTTTTCAAAAATTTGTCGGCTATACGAAAGATATTCTTTTTGAATTGGACACGGAAGGATATTTTACCTCCGTCAATACCGAAGGGCTGAAACTGCTGGGCTATGAAAAAGAAGAATTTATCGGCAAGCATTTTCTGGAGTTTATACGGCCTGATTTCAAGCGACAGGCCCAGGATTTTGTTCTGTCGCAGGAATGCGAGAAAGAGAATACCCTTTTTGAATTTCCGGTTATTACTGCACAGGGGGAGGAACTGTGGCTTGAGCAATATGTTGTTGCGGTTTGCAGCGACAACACCATTATCGGCTATAAAGGCATAGCCAGAAATGTTACCCGCTTCAAACTGGCTGAAGAGGAGTTGAAAGAGTCCAAACAGTCGGCCGAAGATCTGAACCTGCAGCTTGAAAAAACCATCGAACGGGCAAATGAAATTGCGGCAAAGGCTGAAACAGACAACATTGCCAAGAGTAATTTCCTGGCCAATATGAGTCATGAAATCCGGACACCCATGAACGGTGTGCTCGGAATGATTGATTTGCTGCTGGACACGGGGCTCGATGCAGAACAGCGTGATTACTGTGAGACCGCGCACAAAAGTGCCGATTCGCTGTTGCGAATCATCAATGATATTCTCGATTTCTCAAAACTCGAAGCCAATAAATTTGAGATAGAGAACATCGATTTTGACCTCAGGACGACCGTAGAAGACGTTTCCGACGAACTGGCCCATCGCGTATACGAAAAAAATCTTGAATTTATATGTTTTATGAACCCTGACGTGCCTTCCCGGCTGAAGGGAGACCCGGGACGTATCCGCCAGATTCTACGGAACCTGGTGGGTAACGCGGTCAAATTTACCGAGCAGGGCGAAATCGCGGTCAGGGTGTTGCTTGAAAAGGAAGAAGAAACGCGGGCTATGCTTCGATTCGAGGTCAAGGATACCGGCATCGGCATTACGAAAAAAGGCCAGAATCGGCTCTTCCAGTCTTTCTCCCAGGTCGATGCTTCAACAACGAGGAAATACGGAGGCACCGGCCTGGGGCTCGCCATCTCGAAAAAGCTTTCCGAAATGATGCACGGACAAATCGGTGTTGAAAGTAAAAAAGGGACCGGCTCGACCTTCTGGTTTACCGCCGTGCTGGACAAACAGTCCGACGCCCAAAACGTGGCCCCGGTTACACCGGCATCAATACAGAACAAACGCATCCTGGTTGTGGGCGAAAACAGTACCAACCGGGAGGTCATTTGTACATACCTGAAATCCTGGGGCTGCCTTTACCAGGATGTCTCCGATGAATATGATGCCTTTACCGCCCTCAATACAGCAGTTGATTCCGGGAGCCCCTTTGAACTGATTGTTTTTGATCAAATTACCGTTGATGCCCAAACAGAAAAGTTCGGCAAGCGGGTTAAAGAAGATCCCAGACTTAACAGTGTCCAACTGGTGCTGCTTACCTCGCTCGGTAAGCGAGGGGACCCGGCCCGTTTACAGCAGGTAGGGTTTGCCGCATATCTGTCGAAGCCCATTAAAATAAAACTGCTGCAGGATTGTTTTACCACTGTTTTCAGTGAAGAGTATATTGCACAAGCCGGCAAAAATCCGATCATTACCCGGCACTCCCTGGCCGAAGCCCAGAGGGCGCAGGAGGACAAAACCGTCACAGAGATACACCATGATGCACGGATACTGCTTGCCGAAGACAACCCGGTAAACCAGAAGCTTGCCGTCAAGCTGTTGACAAAAGTGGGGTATGTCGTCGAGGTGGTCAATAACGGTAAGGAGGCCCTGGCCGCACTGGAAGACAAGGAGTTTGATATGGTGCTGATGGATGTTCAGATGCCGGAAATGGACGGCTTCGAGGCCACGGCCGCTATCCGCAACCCTAAATCAAAGGTTAAGGATCATGATATTCCCATCATTGCCATGACCGCCAATGCCATGAAGGAAGACCGGCAGCACTGCCTGAATGAAGGGATGGATGATTATATTTCAAAGCCCATCAACAAGCAGCGGCTTATCGAAGTTGTAGAGCGGCAGCTTACCGCACCCCGGAAGAAACACAGCCTTCCCGATGATGATATCACCCTTGGTGAAAACGCAATTTTCTAAATGCCCCTGCCAGTTACCCGCCGTCACAAAGAGTGTATGTGAACAGTTCATAATTCGTGCGGTACGTTGTTATTGCGCGAGTGTTTTTTTATAAAACCCCGCCACATCCTTTGTCAGTTTTTTCAAAGAGGGCAGATCAATATACATCATATGTCCCGAGGGGTAGAAGCAGGTCGTAATGTTGTCTCGCAATTGTTCTTCAAGCTCAAGATGATTCAGTGTGTAGGTAACGGCGAAGTAGGGCGTTGCAAGATCGTAATAGCCCGAAGCAATGAAAACGTTGAGATGCTTGTTGACGTGCATTGCGTCGGTAAGGGCAGGGGCTACGTTGATATACCCCTGTCCGCCATGCAGGCCTGAACGCCAGGTCCATTGCCGGCTTACCTGTGGGTTTAAATATTCGTAGGGCAGGGTACTGTCGAACTGGAGGTCGTTTTTAATATAGTGATTTGCGGCGCTTGCAAACGGGCCGGTGAGACTGTCCAGAGAAGGATCATATGAAGTCGATTCACCGGCGATGTCCGTGTCCGTCCCGGTCAGGCGTGCATCCATCCGTCCGATGATTTTCCGTTTGTTGCGCAGGAGTTCCTTCCGAAACCTGAAAACCGGTACGCTCAGGCGATTTTTTATAATATAGTCTTCAGCAATGCCGGTGCAGGAGGATAGCTGTGCCGCCGCTTCCTGTTTTTTTTGGGAATCAAGTGCGGTTCCGAGCGCCAGGCCGGGAAGGTAGTGCTGCATGGCCCAGTTTTCGGTGTTTTGTAATGCCGTCGCCAGGGAAGGTTCTTTTTTCGGCAGGGTATTGTGGTACCAGGCCGCCGCAGTATAGGTCGGCAGGAACAGCACATAGGGCAGGTGGTTTGAGGGGTGAAACAGAATGGTGGAAAAGTCAAGCACCGGTGATATGAGCAGAACGCCATTCAACGTGATGCCGTGACGCTGTTGAAGGTGCTTGGTCAGGCCTGCCGCCCGGGTTGTTCCATAGCTTTCGCCGACTAAAAAGATGGGTGAGGCCCAGCGATTATACCTGCTGAGGTAGCGTCGGATAAACTCCCCTACGGTTTCTATGTCTTTCTTGAAATCGTAATACGGCTTCTCCTTTTTTTCTCCCTGGGCGCGACTGTAGCCGGTTCCCACCGGATCAATAAAAACAAGATCGGTAAATGCCAGCCAGGTATAGGCGTTGTCTATGATTTGGGCCGGGGGCGGCAACGGGGCGCCATTGTTGCTTAAAAGAATTCGCCTGGGGCCCATGGCGCCGAAATGCAGCCAAACCGATGAAGACCCGGGACCGCCGTTAAAGGCAAACGTGATCGGACGGGGAGACCCGGCCTTTGTTTTTTGCTCGTAAGCCATGAAGAAAATACGGGCCTGCTGCTCGCCGTCGTCGACGGCAATGTTCATCCGGCCGGCAGAAGCAGTGTAATTGATGGTTTTTCCGTTAATTTTTAAACGGTGCTCTGTGGTTACAATACGTTCTTCAGAGGTTTTTTTAGTAGAACCGGTTTTGTTGTCTGCAGCATGCCCCAGAGGTATGCCGGCAAGGATGATACACATGAGGATGCTGAAACACAATGATTGCTTTTTCATAATGCTGTCCTTTGTTATTGAGATGCCGTTTGTATGCACAGGCTTACCATATAAAGAAAAGTATTGAGAATCAAGGCAAAGATTATTATAGTGTACACAAGACACAAACGGTAAAAAGCCGTGACTATTGTATAAAAGTATACAGATAGCTGATTTTTTAAAGGTATTCCAGCATGCTTATCCGAGTGTATGAAGAGAATCCCCAGCTCAGGGCGATTCGGCTTGCAGTGGATGTGCTTAAGTCCGGGGGACTGATCGTGTACCCTACCGACACAATTTACGGCCTGGGATGTGACCTGCACAATAAAAAGGCGCTGGAAAGAATTTTCCGCATAAAGCAGATGGATGAAAAAAGCCCGCTCAGCTTTATTTCTCCGGATTTAAGCAATGTGGCAACCTATGCAAAGGTATCCAACAGGGCTTATCGCCTGATGAATAAACATTTGCCCGGTCCCTTTACCTTTATTTTGCCTGCCATGCGTGAAGTAAACCGGTACATGCTTTTTAAGCGCAAACACATCGGTATCCGGGTTCCGGAAAGCAATGTGTGCCGGGTGCTGACGGAGGAGCTTGGAAACCCGATCATTTCCACCAGTGTGCCCCTGTGGAAAGAGACGGTTTTAAATTCGGGTGAAGCGATTCATGACTATTTTGAAAAGCAGATTGATATGGTTCTGGATATTGGAACGCTGGTTTCAGAACCGTCGACGGTTGTAGACTGCACCGACCAGGAGTTTTTTATTGTGCGGCAGGGCAAGGGAGAAATACAACTGTAGTGTGTAGAATCTATTTATACAATGACAAAGCCTGCAAATGACATTCCTGCCGCGGACCGGGAAACAGAACTGGTTGAACTGTTCAACGGCCGCCTGCGCCTGTACCAGCAAAAGGAAGGCTACCGCTTTTCCATCGATGCGGTGATACTGGGCCGTTTTGCGGCCGAGCGGGCCACCGGGGCGGTCGCCGACCTGGGTACGGGTAGCGGTATCCTGCCGGTGATTCTGGCAAAAACCGGTAATCTTTCCGGTATCGTCGGCATCGAGATTCAGGCCGAGCTTGCCGCCCTGGCCCGCCAGAATGTCGACTATAACCGGCTCGGCGAAAAAGTGTCGATTGTGCATACCGATATAAAGCACATCCGGAACCATTTTGCTGCTGAATGTTTTGATACGGTTATAACCAATCCTCCCTTTTACCGGGAGGGGTCGGGGCGTATCAACCCCGACAACCAGAATGCCGTTGCCCGGCACGAGCTTTTCGGAACGCTCCATGATTTTATTACCGGCGCGGCATACCTGCTGAAACAGACCGGAAAACTGTTTGCGGTCTACCTGCCCGGCAGGCTGGTGGATCTCATCGCCGAGATGCGGCTGAAAAACATTGAACCGAAAACGCTGCGCTTCGTGCATTCAAGCCTGGACGGCCCGGCGGTGATGGTGCTGGTTGAAGGGGTCAAGGGGGCCGGTGTGGAAGCAAAGATTCTGCAACCGCTGATTTTGTATGATGAAAACGGCGAGTACACTGATGAAGTGCAGGAGATTTTTAAAAGGATTTGAGGGCTGTGCAAAAAAGGAGATGTTTGTATGACGTTTGAACAGGTTGGATTACTGGTGCCGACGATTCTTTTGCCGGGCACGGAAATAGATTTGCAGCGATGGGCGGTTGTTGCCTGCGATCAGTATACCTCCCAGCCCGATTACTGGGAAGCGGTGAAGTCATTTGTGGGGGATCAGCCTTCGGCCCTGAATCTTGTTTTACCGGAAGTGTACCTTGAGTCGGACCAGGAGCAGGCCGTTGTCGAAACGATTTCCGTCAGCATGAAACGGTATCTCGATGAAAGTATCCTGATGCCCGGGCAACCGGGGTTTGTGCTGGTTGACCGGGAAACATCCCATACCCCTTCGCGAAAAGGACTGATTGTTGCCCTGGACCTTGAGCAGTATGATTACCGGCCCGGAGCGCAGTCACTCATACGGGCCACCGAGGGCACCATTGTCGACCGCCTACCTCCGCGTGTACGTGTGCGCAAGCAGGCATCCATTGAGACGCCCCATATCATGGTGCTGATCGATGATCCGGACAGCACCGTTATCGAACCGCTTTTTGAAAGAGAACTGCAAAAAATATATGATGTGGAATTGATGATGGACAGTGGGCGGGTGCAGGGCTTCAAAGTCGATGATCAGGCGGCGCTACAGTCTGTTGCGAACAGCCTGGCCGGGCTGGCTGACCCGGGCACGTTCAGCAGAAAATACGGTGTTTCCGACACGCCGGTTCTTTTGTATGCCATGGGCGACGGCAACCATTCCCTTGCCACCGCAAAAGTTATCTGGGAAGAATTCAAGCGTGAGGCTTCGGACAAGCAGGCTATCATGCAGCATCCGGCGCGCTATGCACTGGTTGAGCTGGTCAATGTTCACGATCCCGGGCTTGTGTTTGAGCCTATCCACCGCCTTGTTTTCAATGCCCGGCTTGAGGATATGAAGCCGCACATGGAAAGCTTTTATCGCGGGCAGGGATCGTCGGTTTCCCTGCAGGCCTGTGCCGACCTGGAAGAGGCCCGCAGCAAAGCTCAGCAACTTCAGGCGGCCCGGTGTCACTGCATATCCTATGTTACGGCACAAGGCTATGGTCTGATGTCCGTTGCCGATCCGTCCCATACCCTTGAAGTCGCCACCCTGCAGGCGTTTCTCGACCACTACCTGAAGGAACGGCCCAAGGCCGGGATCGACTATATTCACGGCGACGATGTGGTAAGTGACCTGGGAACGAAACCCGACAATATCGGGTTTTTCCTGGAGCCCATCTCAAAGCATGATCTTTTCAAAACAATCATTTTTGACGGTGCCCTGCCGCGTAAAACCTTTTCCATGGGCGAGGCCGATGAGAAGCGGTTTTATCTTGAGTGCCGAAAAATCGTTCCTTAGGCCCAAAACAAGCGAAGAACCCTCGCTTGATTCGGGCTTGGGAGTCTGCCGGTTAATATCTATCTGCTGCGTTGCGCTTAGAAAGCTTGTAAACCACGTACTATAAAGCGCTAACCGAAAAGCTTTGAGCAATTCTGGCAGGGTGCGGTTATAAGACGCTGCGCGTCTTCTCCTACTTTTCTTTGTTCGCCCCAAAGAAAAGTA
>JANQGV010000308.1 GCA_028282925.1 Thermodesulfobacteriota bacterium | reverse complement strand
GTTGCAGGGCGCCCTTTCTTTTCCCCCTTTTCTTTGGGGCGAACAAAGAAAAGGGGTGGAAGACGCGCAGCGTCTTATAAACGTATTCTCCCCGAATCTCTCAAAAGCTGCTATTCGATTCGCACGGCTGAAAGCCGTGGTTTTTGAAATTTAATATTTTCTTTTTGACACATTATGAAAACCGGTACAACCACATTGCCGCTGCACTGGGGCAAGGCCCCGCCCTGGCTTTTCAAACGCATGACCGGCCTTTCCCGGGAAATCATCCTTATCATACTGCGCGATTACGGGAGTGCTGAAATACTGAAGCGGGTGTCCGACCCCTACTGGTTTCAGGCCCTGGGATGCGTGCTGGGATTCGACTGGCATTCAAGCGGCCTGACCACAACGGTGTGCGGGGCACTTAAAGAGGCGTCCAAAGATATGCAGCATGAAACGGGACTTTTCATTGCGGGGGGCAAAGGGCGCACTTCGCGGAAAACCCCTTCTGAAATCCAGGAGACCGGCCGGCACCTGAAAACAGACCCGGAACAACTGGTGTACGCCAGCCGCATGTCCGCCAAAGTCGACAGTGCCGCTGTGCAGGACGGCTACCAGCTCTACCACCATGTCTTCTTTTATAACCGGGACGGCAACTGGGCCGTGGTGCAGCAGGGCCTGAATTACGATTCACGCTACGCCCGGCGATACCACTGGCTCAGCTCCGATATGGAACAGTTTATATGCGAACCGCACAAGGCGGTCTGCTGTAATGCCGTCGGCACCACATTGAATCTGGTTGCCCGCGAGGGCGATAAAAACCGGCGGGCGGCTACGGAACTGGCTCTTGAACATCCGGACAAAATCGTCAACGAAGCCCGTAAAATAGCATCTATTGATCTGCCGCAACATCATTATGTTGATATCGACGATATCAACCCAAAAAAACTGCATACCATACTGCTGAAAACCTATGAAAAGCAGGCCGGCACCTACGAAGAGCTTATGGGCATTCGCGGTGTCGGTCCTAAAGCGTTGCGGTCGCTTGCCCTGCTCTCCGAGATAATCTACGGAGCCCCGCCGTCGTTTCGCGATCCGGTGCGCTACAGCTTTGCCCACGGCGGCAAAGACGGCCACCCCTACCCGGTTAACCGGCAGGCATATGACCACGCAATTCAGTACCTGCGAGACATCGTCGGCGAAAGCAAAATCGGCGAGTCCGATAAAAAAAAGGCCTTTAAAAAATTGGCGGCGTTTTCAAAGCGGACGGCATCTTGATACAATAAAACCGAGGGCATGAAGCAACGTGTAGAACGGAGATCCGGAGGCATGGCAACAGTTGAAGAAATCAAGATCCACAAAAACAAGGAAACCCAGCGTTTTCGTTGCGACCTGGTTCATTGCCGACCCGGTTATATGGTGCTGTCCTACACATCATCAAAGCCGGGAAAAATCAGTGACATCTCCATCCCTCCGGGATCCACCACCATTGCCCATTACTGGCAGGACCGCCACTATGTGCTCTGGCGTATGTTTGACGTATCCGGCAATCTGATCGGCAGCCTTTTTCACATCTGCCGCAACGTAAACATCTCGGAATCTCGTGTCGGCTATGAAGACCTGCTGCTTGATATATGGGTTGCCCCGGACGGAATCGTGCGCATACTCGATGAAGACGAGGTTGAACAATGCAGACAGGCAAGACTGCTTACAGCCGCAGAAGAAGAAATAATCGCCATGCAGAAAAGCCACATCACCCGGGATTTCGCAAAAATTATCGCCAAAGTAGCCGATTTTGACCCCGATCACGGCCCGGACAGAGCTTCAGATCGTCCCGCACGTTAGGACAGTGTCCTTAGACGCAAAACAAAAATACTCTGTTTTTCTTATACAGATCCCCCTGGAACCCTTAATAATTTGAATTAACATCACTTTTTCAAAAAAAAGCTACAAAATCCTCCCGGCCGTTTCTTGCGATACGGTAAAAATCATCGGTCCTGCTATTGAAAGTGGGACAATTTGACTTTATATAAAGACAGACCTTTTGCAGGCTCACATGGACAGCATAGCGGAAAAGGGGGTTTCGCTGTGCGAAACCGGTCGACCTGCAAATGCCTGAAAGGGCCTGGGGGTAAACAGGCAAAAAAATCCGTCTCAGTAAACTAAAAAAGACATACAGCATGCAAAAACGCGGCAACAAAGCAGCGGCGGCGGCCGGCCCGGTTCAGCAGATCGACGTGCCCGTAATCGCGCTGGCGGATCTTAATGGATACCTTTCAAAACCGTTCAATCCCCGTGAATTGTCCGGCATTATGCAAAGAACTCCTGCAGCCCCCCGTAAACAGTCCGAACCATCCACCACCGCCGACACATCCGACTGCGATACCGTCTTCGACCGCGATGGATTGATTGAACGGCTCGATCACGACCGGGAACTTATCGAAATGGTTCTGAACACGTTCCTCCAGAATTTCAACAACAAACTGGAAAAACTAAAAAAAGCCTTTTCTGAAAACAATGCCAAAAACGTTCGGCTGCATGGACATTCCATCAAGGGCGTTGCCGCCAACGTCGGGGCGGTTAACATACAGAACCTCGGCTTCCGGATTGAACAAGCCGGCGCCTCCGGTGAACTGCATACGGTAACAGCACTTGTTGACGACATTACAAAAGAATATGCCGCCTTTAAAAAAGTTGCCCTCGACTTTCTCAACAACGCCTGAATGCCTCCCCCGTGCCGCAGCAAAAATACCAAAGTTCTCATTACAAAACACATGGCTTGCCGAGACAAACCTTGCAATGCCTACGGTTCTATGGCATTACTGGAGAGGACAGGCACATTCAGACCACGGTAATGAATAAAGGAGATAATCTTTGAATCCAAACACTATCTGGAAATATTGCTACTGGCTCAACGACGAACGCCTTTCCAGTCTTCAGGAACAGGTGCGCCGCCGGGGAATCGACATGACCGCGGCAAAACAAAACCCCTGCGAAGCCATGCTGGGCGAAATCGGCTATGTAAAGCCGGATGTGTGGCCCATCATATGCAAGTACGATGCGGTCCCCTGGTATAACCAGTCGCGGTTTGCGGGCAAAAATCTCGTAATTTCTTCGAACCGGCTCGACCAGGAATACGAGCCGTTGCTGGAAACAACAATTACTCCGGTTGACTTTGAACCACCGTACATGCCTTCAGCGCAAGAGCAGGCCGCCCTGACCGATACTGCTGAATTCCTGGCACGCAAACCGGACGATTGGGACAAATTTCCCGCCGATATGGGCAACAATATCGCCCTGGGGCTATCCAAAATGACCGGCAAACCGGCCGACTCATGGGAAAACATTTTTCAAACCTGGACCGCCGTGCATGCAAACTTTGTGCACCCCACGTACCGGGCGGATGAACGTTTTCTCAATGCACCTTACTCTATCGGTGAAACCTTTACTATCAGCAGTTGCTGTGTCGAGTTGTTCAACCTGCTCGATTCAGACGAGAAGGCCCTGCTGGTACGGCCCTGTACCGGTGCCATGATCGTAAAGGCTCTGGAGAAAAATCAGTACTATTTTGTTCGAATCATTAAGAATGCGTAAATTGAATGCACGGTGCACAATCCGTTTTCCCGGAATAATCCAGCAGGCAGACGAAACCAGCCTACGTACTCAATTCATAACAACCTCGAAAAGGATAATTCGATGCAGGCACATCTCACTTTTCTCGGCGCAACAGGCACGGTAACCGGATCACGGTTTCTTCTTGAAACAAAAGGACAAAAACTACTCATCGACTGCGGTCTGTTTCAGGGGTTGAAAGAAAACCGTAAACGCAACTGGGACCCCTTTCCGGTGCCGCCTGCCGAAATCGACCGGGTGCTGCTGACCCATGCCCATATCGACCATTCCGGTTTTCTGCCGCGGTTTTGCAAAGACGGCTTCAGCGGTACCATACACTGCACCTACGGAACCCATGAGCTCTGCAAATTAATGTTGCGGGACAGCGCCCACCTGCAGGAGGAAGACGCCCGCTGGGCAAACAAAAAGGGGTTTTCCAAACACAAACCGGCCCTGCCTCTGTATACGACCGAAGATGCCGAAAAGGCACTATCGTACTTCTCTCCGATACACTATGGCGAGGACCTTCATATAACCAACAACCTGCGGGTAAAATTCAAAGATGCCGGCCATATCCTGGGTTCATCTTTTATTGACGTGAAGGTGACCAGCGGAAGCGATGTTAAACGAATCCTTTTCAGCGGCGACCTCGGCAGCCCAAACCGCCCGATACTGCATGATCCTTCACAGGTATACGAGGTTGACTACCTGGTGCTGGAATCAACCTACGGCAAC
>JANQGV010000306.1 GCA_028282925.1 Thermodesulfobacteriota bacterium | reverse complement strand
TACCAGGGCCCCCTGGGCGCGCGCAGTATCGGCAACCGCCCGGTTTTCTTCTGCGCTGTCGGTGGCGGCAAAAACAAGCAGAGCCCCTTTCAGGTCGGCCGCTTCAAATCTTTTCTTCCGCCAGTCAAGCAGGCCCCGGCCGTGCCATTCTGCTATCTGCTCGTCGGCTTCGGGACTCACCACGCTGACCCGGGCTCCGCAGGCCATGAGGCTTTCTGCCTTTCTGCGGGCAACTTTTCCTCCGCCCACGATAACACACGCTTTGCCGTCCAGTTTTAAAAAGGCCGGATACAAATGATCTCTTGCTGTGGAATTTGGATTGTTGGTATGTTCGGCCATGCGCGCTGATCCGAGTGTTTGCCGCTGTTACACTTTAAAACGGATATTTAAAATATCTCCGTCGACAACAATATACTCTTTGCCCTTAAGATACAGCTTGCCGACGGCCTTGAGCCCGGCTTCGTCCTTATGTTCAAGAAGTTCATCGTACTTCATGACCTCGGCGCGTATGAATCCGCGTTGCAGGTCTGAGTGGATGACCCCCGCGGCTTCGGGCGCAGATGAGTCTTTGCGGACCAGCCACTGCCGCACTTCATCCTTGCCTACGGTAAAAAAGGAGAGAAGCCCCAGGGCCTTGATGCACAGTCCGCTGAGTTGGGCCAGTGCCGGCTCTGTGATACCGAGATCCTGCAAAAACTCGGCTTTTTCCTCCTCCGACTCAAGGGTGGCGATTTCGGCCTCAACCTTTGCAGATACCTGCATTGCTTCCATGTGCTCGTTTTCACACAACGGCTTCAGGCTTTCCAGTATATCCGTCCGGGCAAGATCGCCTTCGGAAACATTTACGGCAATAATCATTTGTTTGCGCGTAATAAAAGGGTAGCTTCGAATCATCAGGTCCTCTTCCGGGGCCAGCTCCATCAATCGCAGGGGCTGCTCGATTTCCAGATGCCCTTTCATTTTTTCAAGCAGCACTTTTTCTTTCTGCTGCTTTTCATCTTTCACCTTTTTCAGGCCGGCCTCGATCCGTTCAAGCCGCGTTTCAACAAACACCAGATCATGCAGCAGCAGTTCGGCGTTGATCGACTCCACATCACGCACCGGATCCACAGAGCCGTCAACATGATATATAGCTTCGTCATCAAAGGCCCGCACCACATGACAGATGGCGTCCACGTCCACAATGTCCTTGAAAATGTCACCCTTGGCTATGGCCTCCCGCTCCAGTTTCGGCAGCAGGGCAAGATCTATTTTGGCCTGCACATCTTTCTTCGGTTCATACAGGCTTACCAGTATATCGAAGCGCGGATCGCGAATGGCGGCAACCCCCATATGGGGTTTATTATGATCTCCGTGCTCTGCGACCTCTGTACCGGTCAATAATTGAAACAGGGTCTTTTTTCCTGTCTGGGGTAATCCGATAATGCCGACTTTCATGAAGTAACCCTTTCAAATTTCATCGATTTAAAGGATGTCATCATAACACTGAATAGAGGGGTGGTCAAGAAAACCGGGGTTGGACTTCGTTGCAGTAAAAGCTGCTTTTCCGACCCGGGCTGTTTCTTGCAGCAAAAACACGGTATAGATTGAAAACAGGGCTCATTATTTATAAAGGACCGGCAAAACCTTTTGTTCTGCTAAAGAGGACAGGTGTCCTGCAAAACAGGACAAGCCGGCAAGACCGGCCTGAAACCGACAGAAGCCAAACGCATAACCACCCATAATAACATCAAAAAAAACGTTTCAACAGATACCATACTTTTGGCATGGATATTGTTTTTATATCATTGGATACATCAAATCTTTGAGAGTACGAAATGGACCTGAAAAACAAAATTCTTATTGTCGACGATTCACCGTCAATTGTACTTGCCTTGCGCGATATTCTTGAAGCCGACTATTCCGTTTATGATGCCGGTTCAGGGGAAGAGGCCTTTGAAAAGCTTCCTGATATTATACCCGATATCATATTGCTCGACGTTGAACTGCCCGGCATTAACGGATATGAAATCTGCCGCAGAATCCGGGCCGAAAAAATGTATGGTTTTGTAAAAATCATCATGCTTACCAGTTGTACCAGCCTGGAAGACTGTATAACCGGTTACCAGGCCGGGGCCGACGATTATGTCGGTAAGCCTTTTAAAAAAGATGAACTGCTGGCGAAAGTGCGGGTGTTTCTGCGTTTGAAAACCGTGGAAGACCAGTTAAAAAACTTAAACAGCATGCTTAATGAACAGGTCGACATCCGAACGCAACAACTGGTTGATGCTGAAAAAATGGCGACTATCGGCCGACTCACCGCCGGTATTGTCCACAACCTGAACACCCCCCTGCAGGGAATCCTGGGCTATGCTCAATTGCTTGAATTAGAATATCCTGAAAATAAAGAAATTAAAAAGCTGACCCGCGCGGCCAACAATATGAAACAGATTATTCGCACAATTCTCAACACCAGTCATAGATCAAGCACAAACGAATACGCAAACGTCAATATCAATGAAGTGCTTGAAAATCAAATTGAGTTGCAGAAGGCCAACCCCTTTTTTAAACAGCATGTTCTTACAAAAACACACCTTGAGCCGATTCCTCCCTACCACGGCCTATATGTTCACTTCAGCCAGAGCCTGGGCAACCTCATCAACAATGCCGTTGAAGCACTCTATGACAGCGAAGTAAAGGAGCTGACCATTTCCACCGGTCTTGAAAAAAGCAGCATAGTTATAAAAATTGCCGACACCGGCCCTGGAATTTCAAGAAAGAACCTGGATAAAATATTTAATCCCTTTTTTACCACCAAGCCCCTTACCGCCGACGACGATCGCCCCACCGGAACCGGTTTGGGCCTGGCTTCATGCCGCGAAATGATAGCTTCGTATGGGGGAACGATCCGGGTTGAATCAAAAGAAGGGTGTGGCACAACATTTACGGTGGTGCTGCCGTTGTACGACGAATCCGACAGAGATTCTCCCCCGGCCGCAGATGCGCCCGATAACCATACCGCATACCATTAAAAGGGCGGCCGCAGGCACGAAAGAGCTATTCATGTGTTTTTGCCGTTTGTTTCTCCGGGGTCTTTTGCGGAAGGCTGATGGAAAAAGTTGTTCCTTCTCCCTCGGCCGATGTTACCGAAAGGGTACCGCCATGTTCGTTAATAATCTTTTTTGTCGTACATAATCCCAGCCCGGTACCTTTTGAACCTTTTGTGCTGTAAAAAACATCGAAGATGGTTTCCAGTTTGTCTCCCGGGATTCCCGAACCGGTATCCGATATTTCAATAACCGCGTTGCCGGTAGGTTCATCAAGGCGGCTCACAACGGTAATAGTACTACCCTTTTTTTCGCAGGCATCCTGCGCGTTTGATATCAGGTTCATGATACAGCGGTGTATTCCATTGTAGTCGAGCTCGCGGCTGCCGATGGACGGATCAAGGGCCTGTTCAAGGCTGATTCCCCGAGACGCACATACCGGGCGGGCCATCTGCACAATACTTTCCAGAACCTGGTTCAGATTAACCGAAACCAGTTCGGGGGTTCGGTCTTTTGCATACGAAAGCATATCCATAACCAGCCCCGATATTCTTTCACAACCCTGCTGCAGGGGACCCCACGCGCTTTGTATCAAGTCGATATTTTTGCGTTCAAGGCCCATCTCAACGCTGCTCGAACCCAGGTCGATGATGCTTATGATGTTTTTAATACAGTGCGCGGCGCCGGATATGCCCTGCCCCAGGCTGGCCAGATGCTCCTTTTCCAGGCTCTTCTGATACAGGCGGGCACTCTCGATGGCAATAGCGGCCTGATGCGCCAGGATTTCCAGAATGCTCTGGTCTTCTTCCGTAAAACCTTCAGCCTGTTTTTTATTGAGTACTTCGATAACGCCGATAAGACAACCTCTCCGTAACATCGGTACCGCCAGAATGGACCGTGTTCGAAAACCGGTTTTCAGATCAAGGCGCGATGTAAAGTGTTCGTCGGCATAGGCATCTTTTATATTCCTTGATTTACCTGTTTCGGCTACCCACCCGATGATACCCTCGTTACTCTTAACCGTTTCATTTTTCGTTTCAGCCCCCTTATCACCCAGAACAACATGGAAAATAAATTCGTCGGCTTTCTCATTGAGCAGGGCCAGGCTGCTGGCCTCGGCTTCGGTTACCTGCTGGCTCTCCTGCATTATCTGCTCTAAAAGCTGGTCCAGATCATCAATGGTACCCATAAAGCCGTCAACACGCTGCAATACCGTGAGCTGTCGCTGCAAAAGGTCTTGGTTGGGACTGTCTTCCGGTGTAGGCATTATGGCGAAATCCTTTCACGATGGTATTAACCTGTAACACCATTTCTTATCGGCCGGGTAGTATATTTTTTAACAGAAAACTATAGGTGAAAACTTCTTTTTAGCGGGCGTAGAAAAATATGCGCCGCCGGGTGCATCAGGCAATCACAAAATGCTTTCCTTTTTTAGCGATAAATCCTTCATTCTGCAATTGGGACAGGATGGTTCGCACACGCTTGGCATCTTTATCAAGCAACTGAAAAAGTTCTTTTTCTGGAAGTTTCGGCTCTGCAATCAGGGCTTTGATAACGGCCCCCCGAATTTCTCTATCTGAACCTTGAAAAGGGCTTTGGCGGGTATGATGCACGCTTCGGCGGGCCGGATTCCCGTAGAGCTTTTTTAATACCGCACCATAGTCCATCAGGGCATTATACCAGCGCCGGGGGTTTTTCCGGTACAGGGTTTTTTCAATACAGGGGAGCAAATCATCGTCATGGACATCTTTTTCCCCCTGGAAAAAGATGTGTAGATAAACTGCTCGGATATTTGTTTCAACAAAAATCAGCGGCTGGTTAAAGGCAAAAACACAAATAGCTGCGGCTGTATACGGCCCGATACCGGGCAGCTCCACAAGGGCATCCGGGCTTCGGGGAAGTTTTCCCTTGTGATCCTCCACGACAGCCTTGGCTGCCTTGCTGAGCGCCATTGCCCGGCGGTTGTATCCAAGGCCCTGCCAGGCTGCCAGCACATTTTGCAGCGGTGCCCCGGCCAGGCCGGTAAAATCCGGGAAATCTTGGATGAAGGCGGTATATTTTGGAATAACCCGGTCAACCTGAGTTTGCTGGAGCATCATCTCGGAAACGTATATCCGGTAGGGGTCGCGGGTCTTCCGCCAGGGGAGTTCGCGTTTGTGTCTGCGATAATGGTCGAGTATACGGCCCTGAAAGCTCTCAACGTCCCTGGCTGATATTTTTTTACTGTATTTTTTTCTTTGTGCTTTACGTTCTTTCATAGTATGCCGATAGATACAAAGTGCGCCTAAAAGCGGTTTTTTTATTTAAATACCCTTTAATTAATAACGTTCATACAGTATATTACATAGTATATATCCCGCCCCCCCCCTCAGGAGTTTGCTTATGGAAAAGAAGGTTCTTGTTGTTGATGATAATGATACCATTAGAGAGTTGCTTCAGAAAACCTTTTCTAATCATGGCTATAAAGTGCTTATCTCCGAAAACGCCGAAGATGCACTCCAGCTTTTAAAGCGTGAATCTGTCTATGTTATGTTTCTCGACCTGCACATGCCCGGTATGAGCGGCATTGAGCTCTGCCAGCAAATACGGCAGAATAACCCACTGGCCATCATCTATGCGATGACCGGCTATGTCTCCCTTTTTGCACTGACGGAATGCCGGGAAGCCGGTTTCGACGACTATTTTATTAAACCCATTAATATTGAGCTTTTCCTGAAAGCCTGCTCTGATGCGTTTGAAAAACTGGAACGCTGGAAGAAAAAAAATTAAAGTCGAGTTGCCTGGATTGCCGTTTTCAGAGCTGGTTTCGCATGTTTCCTTCACATTTGATTTTTCAGTTTCAAACAGCTATCCCGAAGTATAGAACAAACTGGTTCAAAGTACTTCTTTTTTTGCAATAACTGAAACTTTTTAGAAAACTTTGCCTTTTTTTACAGTACAATTACTAGTAAACACACTGCCGGGAGAGAACATCTCTATACAATCCATACATACCTTGGGGAGAGGGCTGTTTGATGGGGGATCAAAAAAAGCTTCAGATTGAGGTTGAAGAACTAAAGAAAGAGATTGAAGAACTAAAGAAGAAAAACAATTTTTTTGAAGCACTGCAAAAACATTATGAAGAGGAAAAGGCCTATATTGCTTTAATTGAAAACAAAATAGCCGACCTGTTCATGACCATTAATAAAAAACATACCGGTATAAACACCCTGGAATACGCCATGAGGATGTATAAAAACAAAGATGAAGATGAAGAAAATATCCAGGGAACCACATAAAAGATCTTTCCATAATGGAGCTACACCAGCACTGTTTTGTTGCATCTAGGGCCGCTCGATTTCGGCATAATCTGAAATGTATTTATCATCAAATAAACAAATCATAGTTCATCCTTGGAAGCGGTCCGGGCTTCAGAAACAGAATTCTCTGAAATTGCTATCAATTCATCCGCTGTTAAAACTTTCTCGATATTGAGAAGAATTTTCACGCCTTCATTTGTCTTAGCCATACCCATTATGAAATCGGCACTGATTGATGCTCCGAATGTAGAAGTATCTTCAATTTCCCTGGTATCAATATCAAGCACCTCGGAAACAGAATCGACGATGATTCCCATTTGAAGGGAGCTGTCGTGGAAAGATATTTCAACAACGATAATACAGGTTTGTTCCGTATCTTCGATGACCTCCATGCCGAATTTTTTTCTTAATTTTATTATCGGAATAACCTTACCTCGCAGGTTTATCACACCGCACACGAAATCAGGGGTGCGCGGGACCTTTGTTATCTCCATCAACCCGATAATTTCTTTAACTTTTAAGATCTCAACTCCGTACTGTTCCTCACCAAGGCTGAAGGTCAGATACTTTTCTGAACTGCCCATCACATTGTTGGTTTTGCTTTGAGCATTTACTTGAGCAGTCATTTTTAAGTCTCCTCTCTGAGTGTTGTATATACGTCGGCTTTAGCAGGCAATAGATACTCCTGTGATTAAAAATCATCCATATCAGCATCATCAAAGGGTATGATCTCTTCCGGCTTTTGTTTTGAAGAAGCAGGTGCTTTTTTAGGGGTGCCGGTCACAGCCGGGGGCAACGACGCGACAGTGTTTTGAGGCTCCTGAAAGGCTTTTATTTCTTCCTGCTTGCTTTCTCTCCTATCACTGCGGCTTACATTCTTAACAAGTGCAACAAGCTGGTTCACCTGCTCTCTCATCTGCGCAGCCTGGGCGTTCAATTCTTCAGAGGCTGAGGCAGACTCCTCGGCGTTGGCAGCGTTCTGTTGGGTTACCCTATCCATTTCAGATACGGCCTTGCTGACCTGTTCAATGCCGTTGGACTGCTCCTTGGATGCTGTAGAGATTTCTTGAACCAGGTTTGCTACTTTTTGGGATATCTCCATATTTTCACCAAAGGCTTCACGGGTCGATTGAGTGATTTCGTTGCCGTTTTGTACTGCCCTAATAGTACCTTCTATCAAGCTGGAAGTCTCCTTGGCAGCCTCTGCTGCGCGCTGGGCAAGATTTCTGACTTCTTCCGCCACCACGGCAAACCCTTTTCCTGCCTCTCCGGCCCGGGCAGCTTCGACTGCTGCGTTCAAAGCCAGCAGGTTGGTCTGAAAAGCGATCTCATCAATGGTTTTTATGATTTTGCCGGTCTCTTCACTTGATTTTGTGATCTCCCCTATGGCATTTGTCATTTCTCCCATATGCCGGTTGACTCTTCCATCATGTTCTTTGCCTGACCGGCATTGTCGGCATTCTGCTTGGTCATGGCTGACATTTCCTCTAGAGAAGCAGAGGACTCCTCCAAAGAGGATGCCTGCTCGGATGACCCTTGCGCAAGGGACTGGCTTGAGGAAGCCACCTGGGAGGAAGCGGAAGTAATCTGGTCGGAACTCTCTCTTAGGATTTCACTAATGACGGTTATTGGTTTCGTAATGGAACGAATGAGATAAAAAAATGCGATGCTGAGACCAACCAGGGAAATAAAAAAAACGGACAATCCCGACACCGTTGCTCCGGAGACTTCTTCGACCATTTCCTGATTGGCTTCCTTCATTTCTTCCTGAACGGAAACTTTAATCTTTTGAAGCTCTTCTCCCATCTGATCACCGTATTCATCCAGCACATCATCAATTTTAATGAATGCAGCCACAATCTCCTGCTGTTCCACGGCGCTTTCTTCAATAAGTTTTTTCAGATTAACCTGAATGCCTGTATCCAATTGCAACACACCCGCTCTGACGGTCTTCAACAGATCCTTTTCTTGTGCGGTCTCAGTTGTCTTTTCAAGTCTTTCAAGGTTCCTTTGCAGGTATGTGATTTCGGTACTGATGATTTCTGCTCTTTCACTTTGGATTTTCCCCTCACCTTTATCCACGATGGAGTCCATAGCGGCCAGCATGAGTTTCAGGTGTGACAACCGCATATAGTTAACAATGTCGATCTGTTCCTTATAGCCAGTATTGCCGGTTTCCGCAGCCGACAGCTTTTGCTGCAGGGTTGCTTCTAAGCGTTTTAGATTTTCTCCTACCGCATCACCCCATTCATCCAGCACGTCATCAATCTTGTCGAACTCGGCAGCAATCTCATTATTTCTGATGCCGCTTTTCTCGATGAGCCCGACCAGATCTTTTTGAATGCCGTCTGCTAGTTTTCCGAAAGAAACACGAACAGCCTTTGCCAAACGTTTTTCTTCCTCTGTATCAGCCAACTTTTCAAGGTTGTCCAAGTTGTTTTTTATAAAGTCTGCATTCTTATTTATTATTTCCATTCGCTCGTCGTTGATTTTGCCCTCGTCCTTATCAACGATGGAGTCCATAGCGGCCAGCATGATGGATAAATAAGACTCATGCATCATGTTCACGGTATCTATTTGTCGGCTCCTGAGAGTCGATAAATCGATTGCTTTTTTTGTTGACGTATTTGTCAGATAGCTATTGCCCGCCAGAAAGCCTAAAGCAAGTAACATAAAGAATCCAAGAAGGTACATTTTTCTAATGATAGTTAAATTCATTTTTTCCCCGATATTTTGATGAACTGTTTCATTTTGCAACAATCCTTGTAGTAAACAAATAGTGTGCCAAACGAGTTGTTAAGCATATTTGTTTAAATGTTTCGATAAAACAAATAGTTATTATTATTGTGGCTGAAATAAATGTGCAGATAGTCCGAATTTGTCTTGAAAGACAAGACTTTTATCCTGCGCCGCAGGACAAAAAGAAAAGCAGAGGATGTCTTACAGTAGGTATTCGTCCCGAATAGGTTTTAACTCTTTGGTTCGGTATCGTCCGCGTTTCTCCTTTTCTGTAATCCCGATCACCGGAACAACTGTTTCATTAGCAACAAAGAATTTTTGTGTATCCAACAGCCTCAGTTCCCTTATGAGCGATATTAAGTGATGAAACGTTTTTTGTTAATCCTGGTTTGCGGATGTGCTTATTTCAAAAACCCTGAAGAACTTAAAACGCCTATTGAATAAGAGTCCTACACCTTTCGGAGCGAAGCACCCTGTAGAACACGCGGAAGCCTCTTTTTTCGTTTCTTCGTTTCACTTACAGGGATTTCCCGAGCTGTTCTGCAGTATGAACGGCATCGGTTTTTAAAACCTCTTTCTGAGTACCAACTTTGGGGACGGCAACAATACCTGCATTTTCCCAATTCATATAATTGGCAATACTCTTATAAGTTTCAATCACCCCTTTGAAAATATCCATACCTTCATTTGCACCGCAAACCAGCAATATGCTCTCTTTTATTTTTAGGGGCTTTTTACAGTTTTCCGCATCATAGGCATTCATTCGGTCAATGGCCGCCTTGATTTGTGCCGACAGGCTGAACCAATAAAGTGGCGATGCGAAGACTATGGAATCTGCTTTTTCCAGCAGCGGTTCCAATTGGGTAAAACCATCTTGAAAGGTACAGGCACGACCTTTGCTCCAGCACGTGTTACAGGCTCTGCATCCCCCTATCTTTTTTGATGCTGCCCTGAATTTGGTGACCTCATGACCATTGGATCGGGAGCCTCTTATAAAAGCGTCTGCCATTAATTCACTGTTTCCGTCTTTTCGCGGGCTTCCGGTAATGACTAAAATATTCTTTGGCATCTATAGGCCTCTATTAAAAATTTTTAAATGTATCTTAAAGGTTTTAAGATATCATGCTATAACGTCTATTGTAAAGTATGCACATTTACTACACATACTATCTTAAAGGAGAGTGCAAAATATGGGTCTAAAAAAGTGCAGTCCGACCGGTATTGATATCAGTGAAACACCGTTCGGTTACACCTTATCGATTATAGGCGGGAAATATAAAATGATTATCCTGCATTGGCTGGCAGAATATGAGGTGATTCGGTTTAATAAATTAAAAAAACTGATCGGTACGATTTCATATAAAACCTTAAGCTTGACATTAAAAGCGCTCGAAGCGGATGGTATCGTCGTCCGAACCGAATATCCACAGATACCGCCGAAAGTGGAGTATAGTTTGTCAAAAAGGGGGCAATCATTAATACCGGTCCTTCATACTCTGTGTGAATGGGGAGAAAAAAACAGGGAACAGCTTATATAAAAAAGCGGAGAGGGGACGTGGCTTATTTCTTAGAATAGGTATTCGACCCGAATAGTTAAAAGTCTTTTCGGATCGCATTACAAAAGGCCGTACGTCTGGAGCTGAAATAAAAGAGTCAAGAAAATGGGGTCAGGTTGATCTTCCCCCCGAAAAACGGACACCTCGGTTAGGGGGCAGCCATGGCCTGTTCAAATGCCATGGGGCTTTTGTAGCCTAACGAAGAATGCCTTC
>JANQGV010000300.1 GCA_028282925.1 Thermodesulfobacteriota bacterium | reverse complement strand
GATGATGATCCCTCCCTTGGTCTTCTCCTCGCTCTCTACGCGCTTTACGATTATTCGGTCCTGTAGCGGTCGTATCTTCATGCTCTCTTCCTCCTTGTTAAATACTTACTGCTGTTAAAATTACTAAACCGTTTACCTTGATAAAGAATGACTCCCGGCTATGTGTGTATTTTGGCTATACCGATGCGTGTCGCTCCTGTCACAGGTCCGGCAGATTCTAGTGTAGTGTTTAAATGAGGAAAAATATAATACTGGAATACCATTTGTCAAGGTTCCTTGAAAAATAAAATACAGGGACCGTCGTAAAACAGCCCGGCTGCACCGGCAGAGCCGGGCCAAAACACGTAAAATCCCCCGGACTCCCTCAAAAAAAGGATTCCGGGTTTCCAGCTTTATGTATCGGACATGCATCCCTGATACAAGCGGTGAGGGCCGTTAATAAGGTGAGAGGATGCCGCGATCAGGCCAAGAACACGGTGTTTAAATAGCACAATATGGCATAAATTATTATAATTTGTTATTTTTCAATATTAAATGCTATTTGCTGATACTCAGAAAAACCTTGAAAGGCTATTGCATTAGGAGTATAGTTGTTGGATTACCTCCAGCTAAAATTGAGTCCCCTACACGGAATAGGTTCAGGCAGGGTAACTGAAAACACACCGGATCTTGGACGGCACATAAAACGGATCTGCCGCAGCAACCGACACAGGAGATAGCACCAGGGGGCGGATAAAATAGTTTATATTAAATACTTTTTAATATAAATATATATTATTTAATGTTCTTCCAGGCATAAATGAGCAAAAAAATCACCATAAGAGGTGTTAATCAGAACAACCTGAAAAACCTCGACTTGGACCTTGAGCTCAATAAAATCACCGTCGTCACCGGGGTGAGCGGTTCGGGTAAATCAAGCCTGGCCTTTGACACGGTCTATGCAGAAGGCCAGCGCAGGTACATCGAAAGCTTTTCCACCTATGCCCGCCAGTTCATGGACCGCATGGACAAACCCACCGTCGGCAACATTGACGGAATACTGCCCTCCATAGCCATCAACCAGACCAATCCCATTAAAACGTCGCGGTCGACCCTGGGGACCCTGACAGAAATCAACGACTACATGAAACTGCTCTTTCCGCGCCTGGCAACCCTGCATTGCCGACAGTGTGGAAAGCCGGTTGAAAAGGACTCCTCCGATTCCATCGCCGCAAAGCTGCTGGATACCCATACAGAACAGGCATGTTTTATCACGTTTCCCCTTGCCGTTGCCGACCCGGTTATCATATCCGCCGAGGAGATAGAAACAGGGCTGCGGCGACAGGGGTTCTTCCGGGTATTTCACAACAGTGAGGTGCAGGAAATATCATCTACACTGCTGGAGGCCCATGCAAACAGCAGCATAACGATCCTGGTCGACCGCCTTATCCTTTCGGAACCAAACCGCAAACGACTGCTTGATTCAATCGAAACCGCCCTCAAATTCGGCAAGGGCCTCATGCACGTCTTTATCGGAAAAGAGCAGCCCCGGGTGGTTAAATTCAGCACCACCCTGCACTGCCCCCACTGCGACATCAACTACAAGCAGCCCACGGCCAATCTCTTCTCGTTCAACAGCCCCCTGGGAGCCTGTGATCACTGCAACGGCTTCGGCAAAACCATTGAAGTAGACCTGGATGCCGTTATACCCGATAAAAGCCTCACCCTTAAGGACGACGCCGTCAAGCCCTGGTCGACCCCCTCGTACCGCGAGGCATATCATGACCTGATGACCTACTGCAAAAAAAATAAAATCCCCGTTGATGTTCCTTTCAACAATCTCGAACCTGAGCAGGTCGAATCGATTGTCCAGGGCAACGACGACTTTTACGGCATCATGGGTTTTTTCAACTGGCTTGAAACCAAAACCTATAAAATGCATATACGGGTGCTGCTGTCGAAATACCGCGCATATGAAACCTGCGCCGTGTGTAACGGAACACGTTTCAAGGCCGAAGCGCTGCTCTACCGTATCAACGGCAAAAACATCGCCGACGCCTACGCCATGAGCACCGCCGAAGCGCTGACCTTCTTCCGGCAGCTTGGTGCGGAGATGTCGTCCGATAAAACCGTTGAAATACTCCTTGATGAAGTCTGCGGTCGACTGGCCTACCTTGAAAAGGTCGGGCTGGGATACCTGACCCTCGACCGCCAGTCGCGCACCCTCTCCGGCGGTGAAATAGAACGCGCCAGTCTCACAACCGCCCTGGGATCATCGCTGGTAAACACCCTGTATGTTTTGGACGAACCCAGCATCGGCCTGCATCCCCGGGACACACATCTGCTGATGGATATCCTTAAAGGGCTCCGCGACCTGGGAAACACCCTTCTGATCGTAGAGCATGACCCGGATATCATCATGCAAAGCGACACCGTGATCGACCTGGGGCCTGCTTCCGGGGAACAGGGGGGGGAAATCATGTTTTGCGGCCCGCCTGCCCGGCTGACCGGCAACGGCACATCATCACTGACCGGCAAGTATCTCAGTGGAGAGCAGGCAATACCGGTTCCAAAGGCCCATCGGCAGCCCGAAAAAAAAGCCGCCATTGTCGTACAGGGTGCCTCAGAGCACAATCTAAAGGACATTGACCTTACAATCCCGTTGCGACAGCTCATCTGCATAACCGGTGTGTCCGGTTCGGGGAAAAGCACGCTGCTCGAAGAAATCATCCACAAGCACCTTGCCAAAAATACAGCACACTCCGATATCTGCCGCTTTGAAGGGGCCAACGCCCCTGAGCATGTTATTTACATGGATCAGAGTCCGGTGGGCAAAACCCCCCGCTCCAACCCGGTTACCTATATTAAAGTTTTCGATGCCGTCCGGGCCCTCTTTGCCCAGACCGAAGTAGCCCTTGACCGGGGCTATACCGCATCGACCTTTTCGTTCAATAGTTCCGGCGGGCGCTGCGAACACTGCCAGGGTGACGGATACGAAAAGGTTGAAATGCAGTTTCTGGCCGATGTCTATGTTTCCTGCGCATCCTGCCGCGGAACCCGCTATACGGCCGAAGTTCTGGACGCGACCTATCAGGGGAAAAACATCCACCAGGTCCTGCACATGACCATTACCGAGGCCCGTGAATTTTTTACCGATATTCCCAAAATAGAGTATCCGCTCCGCTTGCTGGAAATGGTGGGGCTGGGCTACCTTCAGCTCGGACAGCCTGCAAACACACTTTCCGGCGGCGAATCACAGCGCTTGAAAATCGCCTCGTTTATCAGGCAGGGCAGTTTGGGGAGGACTCTCTTTCTGTTTGACGAACCCACGACCGGACTCCATTTCGACGACATCAGCGACCTGCTTAAAACCTTCAGTTTTCTCATCAAGCAGGGACACACCATCATCGTGGTGGAACACAATCTGGAAGTTATTAAATGTGCCGACCACATTATTGATCTCGGCCCGGAAGGCGGTGACCAGGGCGGACACATCGTGTTCAGCGGCATTCCGGAAGACCTCATGGAAACCCCCGAATCACACACCGGCGCATTTTTGAAACAATATCTCGCTCCCGCCGCCGACGATGTTCAGCCGGAAGCTTCTCAGCCGGCCGTCTCTGCCGACGACGGCAATACCATTGTGATCGAAAGTGCCCGTGAGCATAACCTGAAAGAGGTGTCGCTCTCCATTCCCCGTGAACAGATGGTTGTTATTACCGGGCTCAGCGGTTCGGGAAAATCCACCCTCGCCTTCGACATTCTCTTTGCCGAAGGGCAGCGCCGCTTCCTGGAAACCCTGTCGCCCTATGCGCGCCAGTACATCCATCAGATGACCCGGCCCGATGTCGACTCGGTGCGGGGCCTGCCGCCCACGGTTGCCATTGAGCAGTTGCTTTCCCGGGGCGGAAAAAAATCTACCGTGGCCACCGTTACCGAAATCTATCATTATTTGCGCCTGCTGTTTGCCAAAACAGGCCGGCAGCATTGCCCGTCATGCGGCAAGCCCCTGGTTGCCCAGACACCCCAGGACATAGCCCGCGACATCAAGAAAACGTTTTCAGACAACTCCATCATGGTGCTGTCGCCCCAGGTACGCGGTAAAAAGGGATACCATAAAGACATCGTCCAGCGGGCTAAGAAAGAGGGCTATGATAAACTGCGTATCGACGGCAACATCGTACGGGTGAACAGCATTTTTGCCATTAAACGCTATCATGAGCACCAGCTCGAACTGGTAACCGCCGAGCTCGTCCCGAACAATGCCCGGCCATCCCTGCTGCAGGAGGAGGTAAACCGGGCCCTGGCGCTGGGCGCCGGTGAAATGATTGTATTGTGCGGTGAGAGCCGCGAAAAATTCTACAGCATACGCTCCAGTTGCCCTACCTGCAAAATCAGCATGGGAGAGCCCGACCCGCGGCTGTTCTCGTTCAACAGCAGGCTGGGCGAATGCGACACCTGTTCCGGACTGGGAACCGTCACCACCCTTTCGCCCGAACTCCTGATAACCGATAAAAACAAAACAATCCGGAAAGGGGCAATCGCGCCTCTGACCGCACCGGTCTTAAGCAGCGCCATCAGGAAAAAACTGTTGCGGCAAATCCAGGATGATCTGAAAGTACCCCTTGATACACCACTAAAAACCCTGACCAAAGCACAGCAGCGACGGCTTTTTGAAGGCAAAAAAAATGCTCCGGGTCTGACTGAGCTTCTTGAGTCTCCTTCATTGCAGCGCAAATCGGGCTGGATCGATTACGTTGAACAGTTTCACACATCTTCACCCTGTGGAACCTGCGGGGGAAGCCGCCTGAATGCCGCCGCCCGTTCGGTCAAGATCCGGGACAAGTCGATTGCCGACCTGGCCGCTATGACTTCGGGACAACTGCTCAGCTTCCTGGACGACCTCACCTTTGATGAGCGACAGCAGCAGATAGCCCTGCCCATTCTCCAGGAACTCATTCCCAAGCTTGAGCTTTTACAGAAGGCGGGCCTTTCGTATCTTTCCCTCGACCGCGGGGCCAATACCCTCTCGGGCGGAGAAGCCCAGCGCATCCGCCTTGCAGCCCAGGTCGCTTCCAATCTGCGTGGCGTAGCCTATGTACTGGACGAGCCCACCGTGGGCCTGCATCCCCATGATAATAAAAACCTGCTGTCTATTATTCGCGAGCTTCAGCAGAAAGGAAACAGCGTCATTGTTGTTGAACATGACGAGGAGACGATTCGCAGCGCCGATTATGTTATCGACCTGGGCCCCGGCGGAGGCACCCACGGCGGCCACATTGTTGCAGCCGGAACAGTTCGTGACATTGTGCAAAACAGCGCATCCATTACCGGCGCGCACCTTTCCGGCAAACACAAACAGCCCCACACCGGTCAACGCCGTCTGAAAGGCTGCCCCAACATTACGGTCAAAGGTGCCGCAGAGCACAATCTTAAAGAAATCACCGCCCGTTTTCCGGTGGGGCGCATGGCGGTCGTCACCGGCGTATCAGGGGCCGGCAAAACAACCCTTGTACATGATACGCTGTACAAAGGACTTAAATCCCTCCTGGGCCAGTATCACGGCAGCATAGGCCGGCACGAAAAAATAGTTGGTGCCAAACACTTTAAACGAATAGTTGAAATCGATCAGTCCGCCATCGGCAAAACCCCCCGGTCTATCCCGGCAACATTTGTCGGTTTTTACGACGCAATCAGGAACCTGTATGCCCAGGTCCCCGAAGCCCGTATTCGCGGTTATTCCCAGGGCCGTTTTTCCTTCAACCTGAGCGGCGGCCGGTGCGAAAAATGCTCGGGGCAGGGAAAATTGAAAATCGGCATGAGCTTCCTGCCCGATATGTATATCGACTGCGACCTCTGCCAGGGCAGCCGTTTCAATGAAGAAACCATGCAGATTCTTTTCAAGGGTAAAACCATTGCCCAGGTTCTGGACATGACCGTTGAAGAGGGTTGCGAATTTTTTGCCGACATCCCGGCCATCTACAAACCGCTGGACATTCTCAACAGCATGGGACTCGGATATCTGACCGTAGGGCAGCCCAGCCCGACCCTCTCCGGCGGCGAAGCCCAGCGCATAAAGATAGCCGCCGAGCTGTGTAAAAACAATCACGGCAAAACCCTCTACATCCTCGACGAGCCGACAACCGGGTTGCATCCGGCCGACATTGCCAAGCTGATGGAAGTGCTCCAGGCCCTGGTCGATCTGGGCAACACCATCGTGATTATCGAGCACAACCTCGACGTCATCGAACAGGCCGACTGCATTATCGACCTCGGGCCCTATGGCGGCGACCGTGGCGGAGAAATCGTGGCAAGCGGCCGGCCCCTGGAAATTGCCAACGGCGACTATCCCCAATCGGTAACCGCCGCATACCTCAAAGAGCACCTCCAGCGCAACGGCTCTTGCGTAGCCTGACCGCACACTAATACATGACTCTCGTAATGTCCCATCGAGAGGCTGCTCAAAAACGTTCAGAAACAAGGCGCGCGAAATCCTGCAAAATGAATTGCCTTAGCGGCCAAGGGTGAGCGCAATCCCGATATGATCGGGATAGATGGATGTTTTTCAGCAGCCTCCCCAAAAGAGCTGTTTACAAAGCCTCGTAATACTGATACTTAAAAAAACAAAGGTTTTTCACAAAGCCGTCAGGTTTGAAACGTAATTATTTATTCCACTATGGCAACCGAAGGTTCACAGACAAACAAAATCGCCAAATCAGCAGGCACCGTCGGCATTGCCGTTTTTGCAAGCCGCATCCTGGGTCTCATCCGCGAACAGGTGTTTGCCGCCATGTTCGGCGCAGGGTTCGCCTATGACGCCTTTGTTGTGGCCTTCCGCATACCTAACCTGCTCCGGGACCTGTTTGCTGAAGGGGCGCTCAGTTCGGCCTTTGTCGCCGTGTTTACGGACTACAAAAACAAAAAAAAACCGGCGGAAACCTGGCGGCTTGCCAACAACGTCATAACCGCCATTATGATCATTGTCGGCATCATCGTTATTGCCGGCGCCGTCTTTTCCACCGAAATCGTATCGCTCCTCACCGAAAAAGAGTTCACCTCTGTTCCCGGCAAGCTTGAGCTGACCTCATTTATGACCACCATAATGTTTCCGTTCCTGGTGCTGGTATCGGTATCCGCCGTTGCCATGGGCATTCTCAACACCATGGGAAAATTTTTCATCCCATCGCTGGCCTCCAGTTTTTTCAACCTCGGCTCAATCGTGTCCGGGGTGGCCCTGGCCTTGCTGTTTCCCCGCTACGGACTCGAACCCATTATCGGCATGGCAATCGGGGTCATGGTGGGCGGCTGTCTGCAACTGGCGATCCAGGTCCCATCGCTGCTGAAGGAAGGGTTGCGATACCGGCCCTTTGTGGATTTTTCCGACCCGGGGCTACGCCGTATCATGACCCTCATGATCCCGGCGGTAATCGGCCTTTCCGCAACCCAGATCAACCTGTTCATCAATACGTTTTTTGCTTCAAGCTGCCCCGAAGGAAGCCTGTCCTGGCTGCAGTACGCCTTTCGGCTGTTCATGTTTCCCCTGGGCCTGGTAGGAGTGTCCCTGTCTATTGCAACCATGCCGGTGGTATCCCAGCACGCATCGGACGACGACATGCCCAAGCTGCGGGAAGCCTATGTATCATCCACCATACTGTGCCTGCTGCTGTCGATACCGGCTGCGTGCGGCCTGATCTTTCTCGCCGAGCCGATCATACGGGTTATCTTTGAGCGCGGCCATTTTACTCCCGTCGACACCGCAAATACCGCCCGGGCCCTGATATATTATACAATCGGGCTCTTTTCCTATGCCGCCCTGAAAATCACCGTGCCGGTTTTCTACGCGCTCAACAAACCGAAGCTGCCCGTCATAGGGTCATTCATTACCATTGCTCTGAATATCTGCATTGTTTTTTTCACCATCGATGTCCTGCAGTACAAGGCAATACCCCTGTCGGTTTCAATCTGCGTAACCGCCAATTTCCTGTTCCTTGCCGTAATGCTGTACCGGGAATTGGGGGGCTTTGCCGTAGGACGGCTCTGCGGATGTCTCCTGAAGATCTCCCCGTTCGCCGTTGCCATGGGGGCCGGAACAGTGTGGATCAACAACCGCTGTGTGGAAATGCTGCAGGACATTCCCTTTGCAAACCTGATTGCCCTGTTCATCGCCATCGCGTGCGGCATTGTTTTCTACGGATGCTGCCTGAGCCTGACCGGCATTAAAGAAGCCACCCAGTTACGCAAAAAACTCACCTCGAAGCTACTCAAAAGGTAACGAGTCGCTCTTTATTGTTTCCCCACTTTATCATTTGACGCAGTGAAGAAAGCTGAACGCAACGCAGAAGATGGGCGCTTTCCAGCAGCCTCTATGAGTCGGCCGAAACACCCGCGCAAAGAGAGACTGTTGAAAAATGTCCGTTTTCCGGCAGTCATCCAGTTCCAAATCAAGAGAGGATTCGTCGCGAGGGTGCTGAAATGGCCGGAGATACCGACTGCTCGGACCGGAGGCCGAAGAGGCGTACTTGTTTGTACGTTGATAAGGCTGAAGGGAGAACAGTTGGTAGATTCGGCCATTGCGGCAGCCGCAGCAGAATCTCTCGCTTGCTTTGGAACTAGGGTTGCACCTCAATACCATTGACATATTGTATGGTCTTCCTAATCCCACCCTGTTCATTAAAAAGCCGGGTTATGCCGTCAAGCTCATCATTTTTATAGTGCTGCTCAAGCCAGAGGTTCCCCGCCTCATTATAGCTTCTGACAATGCCGTTCCGCTTCCCGCGGCGGTACTGCATAATCTGCCGCAAAGTGCCGTCTTCATAATACATCTTCCGAACGCCGCCAATGGAACCATCGACATACACAAGATCTTCCTGTTTATTTCCGTTCCAGTGATACAGGCGCACATCACCTTCCAGCACATCATCTTTGTACGCATAGACGGCTTTTATCCTGCCGCTGTCATAGTGATGACGACATACCCCCTCGCGTTTTCCGTTGCTGTAGGTAATCAACTCTTTCAGCTTGCCGTTCCAGTAATAAAGCATGCGCTTGCCATGATACCGGCCGGCAACATAGGTTGCCTTTTCAATCATCATTCCATCAGCCGTATACCAGCTTGTGGCACCTTCCCGCAGCCCATCGCTGAAGAGGGCGGACTCTTTCACCTGTCCGTTTTCATAATAAAGGCTGCACATGCCGTCGCGCTTACCCCCGGCATAATTGCTCGATTCTTTAACAGCGCCGCCGAGGAAATAAATGGTCCAGATGCCGTGCTGCAGCCCGTCACGATACTGCTTTTGAGCCTGCAGACTGCCGTCGGGAAAGTATTCCCGCACCGTGCCTTCAATTCGGCTGTGCCGGTTTTCATGCCACTCGGCTACAACCGTTCCATCATGGGCATAGCGCTTGTGCATTGTCGGGGCGCACCCGAATAAAACACAGCAGGCTATGCACACATATACATATTTCATCACCACATTCATAATGCATTATGGACGATAATTGAAGGTAATGAGTAGTAAGTGGACGCCGCAAAATGACAAAGAGAACGCGCACCGCAGAAGATGAACGTTTTCCGGCGGTCTTAAGCTACTCCCCTTTTTCAGCCTTTTTCTTGCGGTAATAATCGAGCTGAAACACAAACAAGCCGGAAAACACTATTGCAATCACCAGGTAAAACAGGCTGATTGAAAGCTCTTCCGTGGCTACGGCGTAATAGAACGAGAATCCCGCAATTCCTACCTTAATGAACAGGCTGAATTTTATTGCATTCAGGTTTACGTATTTTTTTTTGTCGTCACTCATAGGTTCCCTTACTTCAATATATCGTTTCCTGGAAAGAGATAGAAATAAATAATCATACCGTATCTACACTTCAGTATCAAGTTTCTCAAACGCATTATTCAGAACGGCCGTGTAGTGTTTCAGCCATACGGTACACGGTCGGCGGCAGGCCTTTCCTTTCCAGCAATTCCTTCAGGTAGGGTTTTGCCGGCTCGCTCTTGTCCTGCAACACCCGCAAGGCCGCATAACGGACCTGGAAATCATGATCTGCAAGCAACCGGACAAGAATCTCAAGCCCCTCCTCCCCGGGCGCATATCGCAGGGCCAGGCACAGGTAGCGACGCACGGCCTTGTTCTCGCTCAAGGACATTTCCGCAATACGCTTGGAAGGCGGAGGGCTCTCCAGCAGATGCAACCCCCGCAATGCCATTGCCTGCAGTGCGGCGCTGTCATGCCCGAGAAACCGCACAAAAACATCCCGTGAATCCGCTCGAGCGATCTCTCCCAGTACAAACAGGAGAAAGCGTTTGGCCTTGCTGGACGTATCCGGCCGCAGCAAGAAGGCATGAATAGCCTCGAGGTGGTGCTCGGCCAGTTTTTTAAGCGTCTCTTCAATTGTCCTCTGAACAGATACATCTTTTATTGCAAGATAGTTGCACAGCGCCGGGATTACCGACGGTCCCTGTGCGGCAATTTGGCCAGCCGCCTCCTGCCACGAGTCATCCAGAAACAGGGGACGTTCCAGTTCGGGGAGCACATACTCAAGGTCAAACGCAACACCCGGTGAGGCCTTTGCCGTATCCGTTACCCCGGCCGTTTGCCCATGAAACCTGCCGAGGTGCATCTCTGAAAACCGAATGGACGCGGTCGTTCCCGTGCTCTCGATGCCTCCGCCGATATCTCCCCGGGTCCATACTTGGTCCTCGCCCCCAGGGTCGAGCTGCCCGGCGCCGTCAAGCAGTATGCCGACACTGACGGCATTGCGGCGTTTATCATACACACCGCCGCCCCGCCCCGATGCAATCTTTTCCGGAGCGTATACATCGGTGCCGTATTCGTCCACCAGCATCCCGACGCCCATACTGTTACCGGCCCCCTGGCTGAGCCATTCGGCCTCGTAGCGGTCTGATCCCTGCCGGTCCCAGAGGATGCCTGCCGCATAATCGTGACCGCATCCCTGGGACACGCCCCAGGACGTATATCGGTCGGCACCCTCCTGGTCCAGCAACACACCCAGGGATGCGTGGATCCCGGCCCCCTGTGCATACCGGCGTGCCTGGTAGGTGTCGTCTCCGGAACGGTCGATGAGCATCCCCAACGCCTGCCAGGTGCTCGAACCCTGACAAAAATAACTGCCGGTGTACATATCATTGCCGGACCCGTTGTAGAGGACGCCGATCCCGCCGGAGGCGAACAGGCGGCTTCCTAAACCGAACCCCTGTGCATAGGTCTGGTAGGCATCCATGGCCTCGCGGCC
The DNA here is from genome assembly GCA_028282925.1 of Thermodesulfobacteriota bacterium. Classification (GTDB taxonomy): domain Bacteria; phylum Desulfobacterota; class WTBG01; order CAIYCZ01; family CAIRTM01; genus JANQGV01. Next base: position 8,241 of record JANQGV010000300.1, on the reverse strand, counting down.
GTCGGCAACCGAAAATCCCGCCCGAAAAAGGTCGTCTCCATGAATATCTGCAAGCATGCCCACACCGCCGATATATCCCATGCCCTGGCCGTAAATATTGTTTTCATAGACATCATCTCCCCGGCCGTCATAGAGCAGTCCCATGCCCAGCGCGGCCGCTCCCTGGCAAAATGCATCGCCCCGGTAGCGGTCATTGCCTTCAAAATCGGCCTGAAAGCCGGCTCCCATGAAACCGCATCCGGAAACAAAATTCCGTCCTTCATACAGATCATCGCCCCGGACATCAAGCAAAAAACCCAGCCCGAGGATGCCCGAGCCCGGATATACCGATTCCGAGGATACATACACATCATCGCCTGCCAAATCGATAATAATGTGAAACGGTGCGTGGTCACTGAACCGGTAGCTGTCGTCTCCTGCCGGATCAATGAGGATAAAGGGCATGGGGCCCTCGTAGACATCATCGCCGCTGCCGCCCACAACAACGGTTCCCAGGGGAGTATCGATGCTGCCCAACGGCATAACGCCGGATTCACGTATCAGCTCGGGCAAAACCATGTCCAAAAGGTGTGCAATGTCATAGCAGGCACGAGCGATTTTCCGGAGGTCGATTCGTGAAGCCAGGTCGATTGCCCGCTCAATACGATTCTGGCTTTCAATCCTGGTACGGTTTGATTGATGGATGCCGTAGAACAGCATCTGCTCAAACATGCCTTTGACGAACCCGGCGTCATCCTCAGACATTTCCTCAAAGGCCTCCTCATGTAAACGTTTCCCCCGGGCAAGAACACGATACAGATCTCCAATGGCCGGATGGATACCGGTTACAGGCAGCATATCGTTATACTCCGGCTCACTGGGACCGTCCGTAACAACCGGCACTTCCAGCAAATCGGCGCTCAACGCCGCCAGGTCCGACAGGCGGTTACTGGAAGCCTGCACCCGGGAAGAAACTCCCGCCGCAAAAGAAAAAAACTCAAGGGGATGCTCCAGCAAAAATGCTGTTTTCTGTAAAAGAAACGAATTGTTAGGCCCATTCGGTTTTTCCGCCACAACATCGTTGCTTTCCAGGAAGAGTGCTTCCAGGACCATGTCCAGCGCCGTTTTTTCAGGAAGCGAACTGCTTACCGTCGGGCCCGTTCCGGCACACCCTGTCCACAAAGGCAACAGAATCATCCAAAGCCAAAAAACAGCATGTTTTTTCATGTAGCTAAACAGCATCACCATATTGACGGCGCCCATGTATGCAACAAATCAATTAAAACTTTTTGATGCTCCCGGCAAAGCGAAACATGTACTGCCGGGATTCCGGCATAAACATCCTGCTATAGAAATGTGTACAAGGTATAATCCCTGGTTACCATGCGGTCAAGCGAAAATATACTCTCCACCGGGGGCCAACCTAAGCGTATCGAGCGTGCACCTTGCGCAGTGATACAGGGCCATTCCAGCTCGAATTATTTGATTTTTCTTTATTTTTAAGACATTTTTTGCATTGATTTTAACGCCTGAATCTGTTAGGGTGTTGAACTATCAACCCACCTTAACACTTCTTTTTATCAATAAGTTTAGAGAAATATGCTACTGGAAACGTATAAAACAATACATGCAAACGAGGGGGAAAACATGAAAATATCATGGCTTACTAAGCACCTGTACGGTTTTGTATTGTTGGTATGTGTGGTTTTGCTTCAGCAGCCCGCCCGGGTTCATGCCGGCATTCTGGATACTCTTGGCGAACTGGACGCCCACATGAGTGAATTCAATCCCATCGGGCACCATATAATTGATCCCATCAACAAAGCGGTTCCCCGCCTGCACCTGAAAGGCTTCCTGCGGCTCGACGCAAACATCAATATGCACCACGACGACCACGACATCGGCATTGCAAATATTGAAAAAGACTGGCGGGCACAGAAAATCGAATGGCTGGCCGAGCTTGAAGCCAGCTATCGCCTCAACGACAATTGGGAACTGGTGGGTGTGGCCCACTTCCTCTACGATGCGGCCTACGACTGGCAGCGCAGCCGCGGCCTGTCCGCCGATACGGTCGACCGGACCGCACACTACTATCATCGCGGTGAACAGATACTGCGTGAATTTTACCTGAAAGGCTTTGTCGGCAATTTCGACATCTACCTGGGCAAACAGCAGGTTGTCTGGGGCAAGATGGAAGGCCGGGTGCTGGACATCGTCAACCCCATGGACAACCGCGAAGCCCCGCCGTCCGAATGGCAGGATGATTACGAATACCGCCGGATCCCGCTCTGGATGGCAAACATCACATATAACTGGACCAACAGCTCCCTGCAACTGCTCTGGATTCCCGACTTCGAGGAAAGCTTCAGTCCGCTGATCGACGGCATTACCTACCGGCCGCCGTTTATCGACATCCCGTCAATCGCCCATTTCACCAATTCCGACAAGCCGTCCACGTCCTTCAAAGACCATGAATGGGCCCTGCGCTACAATCTCCAGAAAGGAAACTGGGAGTTCAGCCTGCTGTACTTCTACACCTGGAGCGACAGCGCCACAAACTTTAAACGCCGCTGGAGACTGACTTCGCTCAGACGCGGGCTCATCAAGCTGGAAGTCGAGCGCAAGTACACCCGGCTGCACCAGTTCGGCGCCATGGCGGAAACCAGCTTCTACGCCCTGGGCAGGCACTGGGTGGTCAGTAACGAGGTGGTCTACACCCTGAATAAATATTACACCGTGGATGACGAGGACCTGTACCCCTGGGATGTTGAAGACGGCGTTAAAAAATGCAATGAAATCTTTTTCGGCAGCCGCTGGATGACCAGTTTTTTCAACGGAGAGCTTAATGTTATCTTCCAGCCGCTGGTGAAATATATCACCGGCGGCTACGACCGTCATTTCAGAACGCCGGGAACAAACCAGAAAATGATGTACGGCGCCCTGACTGTAATATCGCGGTCCTGGGCCTTCACCAACGACCGCCTCTCCACAACCTATTACTGCCTGGGGTTTGCCAATGCCCACCCCTCGCAGGACGAAGGCGTACGCCAGTTGCTGGAGGTCAAGTGGAAAGTGTCCGACTATATCAGCACCATGATATACTATGAGTGGTTCAACGGCGATCACGAGGGCATCTATGGTGCCTACACTAAATATGACAATCTCGGGCTCTACATAAAATATGAATTCTAACGGTTCACAGAAAGTGCACAGCCTTTTCAAGCAGGCTATCAATGCAAAGGAACATATTTTGAAAAACGGTTTAAGATCGGCGACCTTATTTCTTCTGCTGCTCATGTGCCTTCCGGCGTGTAACCAGACCGGCGTGCCCGATTCGTTCTCCGGCGCACAACAGCTTCCCTCCGGCTGGGAGCAGTTCAATCTGGGCGAATACACCAGCATTTTCACCCTTGCCTTCCCGTCGAAGGATACCACCGCCTGGGCCGCCGGCCAGTATGGCCGCACCTATACATTCAACAAAACCGAATGGGTCCCCGCCGAACTGCCCAGGAAGGAACAAATTTTTTCCCTCGCCTTTCCCGGAGCCGAAACCGGATTTGCGGTGGGCGCTTCCGGCACCATCCTGCGGCATACAGACGGCAAGTGGTCCGCACCCGACCTGGATATTTTCTGGGACATACTGGACATTTTCTTCCTCAACGAACGCGAAGGCTGGATGGTGGGAGAAAACAGCGTGATCTACCATTACCAAAACGGTCTCTGGTCTCCCCAAACCGCTCCGGTCATCGGCTACCTGACACGCGTCTATTTTACCGACCCTGGAAATGGGTGGGCAGTCGGCAACAACGGACTGATTCTGCACTATGACGGCACGACCTGGCAACAGGTCAAAAGCCCCTCCCCCGAAAATCTGTACGGTATATGGTTCAGTTCAAAGAACGACGGCTGGGCCGTCGGCGCGTTCGGCACCATTCTGCGCTATCAGGGCGGCAACTGGGAAAAAGCCCCGAGCCCGATTGAAAATCATTTACTTGATATCCACTTTTCACCTGACGGACAGGGGTGGATCGTGGGAGCTTCCGGCGTGATGCTTGGATACACGAACGGCACCTGGCAGGAGCTTGATACTCCTTCCCGAAAAACACTGTACACCATAACAACCGATCACAACGGATATCTATGGACGGCAGGTAAAGGCGGAAGGATATTCCGCAAAAAAACATAGCAGGTATAAGCGCGACGCGCACGGTGCCCGGCAGCACTCTGCGCGTCACACTGAAGCAATAAAGACCGATCACATTACAGGAGGAACACTCAATGACCCGCATAACAGTGCCGCTCGTTTGTCTGTTTGCAACACTGGCACTGCTGCTGCATACAGGGCATCCCCTGGCTGCAGAGCAGGGCCGCACATGGAAGTCCGTAGATGAAATGACAAAAGAAGAACTGCAGAACTGGAACATAGACACCCGGTGGTCATATGACATTCCGCGCCATAAAGAATTCAAGCACCTGCCTGAGGAGATATATCCGTTCGAGCCCCCCTTCTCCGGCGAGGAAATATCTTTCCTTGGCGAAGACATCATATTTCCCGGTCGGCAGTGTAAGGACGAAGCCGCCCACCTGGCAACAATAAACAAACGTGGGCACATGCTGCAGGTTTCCTGGATGTTTAAATCGAAATTCTATTATGACGGCTTCAAGGAAAAACTCTACAAACTGAAACCGGGCGATATCGAAACAAAACATCTGATTGTCTACGATTTCCCTCCTGAAGAGCGCGGACGCGGACTCCTGCTGCAGGACATCAAGGACTCCCCGACCAGCGGCAGGGAACAGGAGCGCTGGATTTACTACAATTCCCTGCGGCGCGTTCGTCGGGTCCAGGGCGGTTCGGGGGAAGACAACCTTCTGGAAACGGATTTCACCTACGATGATGATTTCATGCGGGATACCTGGGAACACAGCCATAAAATGATCGGCATCGATGTGCTGTACGAAAGTAGCGGCCGCAAAAAATTCATGGGCGCAAAAGGTCCCTACACCGCCGATGGGGGTGTGGAATGCTATGTTGTTCTTTCTGAGCCGGGAACACCCTGGGCTCCCGACAAAGAGTATTATCTTTCAAGGTGGGTCACCTGGTACGATCGGCATACCTTTGCCATTGTCCGTATTGAACAATGGGACAAAAAGGGCAATCTTTTTAAAATCCATTGCAAAAGTTATGATAACTGGGCTGCAATGGCAAAACAGCCCCGCGACAATCGCGACCAGCTCGTTCGCATGGAATGGTATGCCTGGGACCTCGACCTCGATCATGAAAGCTGGGCACGCCTCAATCCGCCTACGCGCTTTAACGTCGACTGTCCTGAACAAGAGTTTACGGTACGCTACATGAAGAACCAGCGTTCCTGGCGCGACGATTTAAATACCGTCCGTCGGCTTAAAAGCGCCGAAGAATTACCGCCCAAGCCTCCGCTCTGGCCGGAAAAATTCACCAAGTATCGCAATGTCGTTATCCCTGACGACCTGAAGAAAAAAATTGCCGGGGAAAAAAGAAGTCGTTGGCTGTGGCAGTAGCCCCTACACGGGAATAATCGTACTGCACCGGACGGATGAATCCTGCCGCCTGAGAAGGAATCATCCGTCTTCGATAATCCGGCGACGAGGACGTCACGGCGGCTTTGCCCGCAAAAGCCGCCCTTAACCACTAACCTGAACACAGTAAAAGCTATGTCCGAACGCTTTGCAGATTTTATTATTAAGTATCGATTACCGCTCCTGATACTCATCATTCTGATCTCCTTGCCCATGCTCTGGCTGACCCGCACGAGCACGCTGAGTCATAAAGCCGGCCACATACTGCCCTGGGGCCATCACAATGTAAATCTTCAAATCAAAATGACCGAAGTGTTCGGCCGCAACAACCTGGTTGCCATAACCCTCAGGACCAAAAAGAAAGATATTTTCAATATCGAGACCCTCGGCAAAATTCACCGCATCCAGAAAGCGGTTGAGCTGATGGACGGCGTTGTAAAATACAACATCTATTCCATTGCATCGGGCAAACTGCACTACCTGAAAACAAGCACCGACCCGGACGGTATCATGATGCTGGGCGCTGAAAAATACAGCGATATGCTGCAACAAATTCTCAACGGCGACGAGGAGCTGCTTGAAACCTATCGCAAAAACATACTGAACGACGACGATGTGTACGGCAACCTGGTGTCACGCGACCGTAAGGGTGCCGTGGTTATCACCAGTTTCAAATACGAGGAGCATTACCAGTACATATTCAAGCACCTGAAAGAGATCACCGCCCGGGAAACCGACGACGATACCGAGTTTTATCTGGTGGGACGTCCGATCATGCTCGGCTACATTCACCAGTACATGGCGAAAATCATCTGGATTTTCGTGCTGGCCCTGGGGGTTATGGTTTTTTTACTCTACAGCGACTTCAGGCGTAAGCGTGCAGTGCTGCTGCCCCTCACCTCAGGGCTGCTTTCGGTGGTCTGGGGGTTGGGCATCCTGAACCTGATCGGGTTCGAAATGGATGTATTGAGCATCACCGTACCGTTTCTTGTACTGGCCCTCTCCCAGGGGCATTCGGTTCAAATCATGCAACGCTATTATGAAGAGGGGCACCGGCACAGGGACGCGAAAAAAGCCTCCCAACAGGTTATCTCATCGCTGCTCTTGCCCGCAAGCACCTCGATTCTAACAGACGGCATCGGTTTCATATCGCTGGCCCTGCTGCCTTTTCCTATTATTCAAACAATGGCTATTGTCGCCGCTGCCGGGATTCTTTCGATCTGGATTACCAACTTCATTTTTATTCCGATTGTGCTGTCATACCTTAAGCTGCCGTCGGTGGATGTGCTTCAGCGCATTGACCGCAGAGGACCGATTTTGAATATTCTGGAGTCTTTCGGGCGGGCGGCTGTCGGCGGCCCCAAACGGACCGGCATACTGGTTGCCTCATGTGTTGTTTTTGTCCTGGCCCTGGCCGCCACAACCAAACTGCAGGTCGGCGAGCAGCAACCAGGGTCCCCCAACTTCTGGCAGGATTCCGAGTATAACCGGGGCGACCGTATTATGAACGAACACTTCGTCGGAACGAACCTTCTCTGGATTTACCTGGCCGGCGTCGAACAGAAGGACCTGCTGAAACCGGAGGTCATTGCCTATTTCAACAACCTGCAACGCTATATTGAGGAGCGCCCGGAAGTAAACTATACGCTCTCGTATGTAGACTGTCTTAAAAAAGTAAACTGCGCTCTGCACAACAACGACCCCCGCTGGGAGGTTCTGCCCACCAACAAGATTGCCGCCTGGGAATGCCTGGAGCTGGTGCTGGGCGACCCGGAAGAGCGCCGGGATGTGTTTGAGCTTGATCTGCGGCAGGCCAACATCAGGGCCTTTGTCAGCGACCATATGGGCGACACGATAAAAAGCCTGACGGCCTACGTTCGGGACTATATCAAAAAGAATCCGCCGCCCAATATGGAAATCGACATGGCCGCCGGCCTGATCGGCATCTACGAGGCGGTTCTCGATGAAATCAGCCGTGCCCAGGTTTCAAACCTGCTGTTCATGCTCACTGCGGTCTTCCTGTGCAGCGCCATCGCTTTTAAATCAATAACCGCCGGGCTGCTGATCATTATCCCGCTGATATTCGGCAATGTTATAACCTTTGCCGTTATGGCTCTCGCTGGAGTCGGCTTGTTTATTTACACGCTGCCGGTATCTGCCCTGGGCATCGGCGTCGGCGTCGATTACTCGCTGTACATCCTCACACGCCTGAGGTGCGAACTTAACAGCAACGGTATCGAAGCAGCCTACATCACCACATTCCGCACCGCCGGGCGCGCGGTACTGTTTACGGCCTTTACCGTAACGGCCGGTGTGAGCATGTTATGGATTTCCGAAATGCGGTTCCAGGCTATATTGGGGGTCATGCTGGGAGTAATCATGATGGCAAACATGCTCAGCGGTCTTCTGGTGCTGCCTTCTCTGCTGTCGATAATCAGACCAAAATTTCTATTTTCTAAAGAGTGCTGACCCACGCCGAAAAGGCGTGGCCTGATCAAGCACCCCAAAGGGGTGCTTGATAATCACCACACTGATATATAGCAGCATTGATTAATAAAAGTATTTAACCTATGATTAGTTACGGGCTTTCTTAATCCCATTGCAACGCAGCCGAGTGCAACGATTTCAGGAGGAAACAAGGGTCGACATGTTTGAGCCCCGCTTTTCAGGGGCGAGTTTGTTGACCCGCCGACTGAAATCGTG
>JANQGV010000261.1 GCA_028282925.1 Thermodesulfobacteriota bacterium | reverse complement strand
CAGAAGCGTACAAGACAGGCGGGGCCGCCCCGGCCGGCGACGAGTGGACCTCGCCCCCGGTTACCATAAGCTTCGTGAACTTTGCCGCCAAAGGCGCACCTGCGGGCCGTGAAGGCGAAGACGACTTTTTCCTGCTCAAACTCAATGAGCATCTGCAGGAAAGCGGCCGGGTTCAGATAGTGGAGAGGGAGTTGCTGGACAAGCTCCTGGCGGAATTGAAGCTCAGTTCGACCGAACTGGTGGACCGCACTACCTCCCTGCGGCTGGGCAGGATCCTGGCGGCGCGGGTGATTGCAACCGGTTCCATCATGCGCTATAATGGGGACGTGCAGGTGAGTATCCGGCTGACCGACACCGAAACAACGGCCATGAAAGGTGCTGTGGCTATAGCGGACAAGAAACTGGACTCCCTGGCGCAGGCCGTTTCGGACAAGATTATCGCCAAGCTGAAAAAAGCATACCCCATCCGGGGTTCGATCATGTCGCTGGAAGGCAAGCAGGTGCTGTTGAATGTCGGCGCCGAGACCGGCATCCAGGACGGTATGCAGTTTAAAGTGCTGGAAGAAGTAAAAGTGGGCGAAAGGACCCGGTACCGGCCGGTGGGTACGGTGACCGTGGCCTCGGTTGAGGTGGATGCCGCGTATGCCACTGTTGATGAGCAGTCCGAAGGTTTGAAGGCGGGTATGAAAGTTCAGCAGATTATACGCTCAGTAAAGGCCTTGAGGTAACTATACTTTATTTAGGGAAAGGGGGGTCTTTTGAAAAAGCTATTACGCGTTGTCTTCGGTGTTGTTTCCGTATGCCTGCTGTGGGCTCCTGTGGGCCACAGTCAGATATTTTCAAGCGTTCAAATCAACTCCTCGCCCAACCCCGTCGGATCGGGCGCCCGCGCCATGGGTATGGGTGGCGCATTTATTGCCATTGCCGATGATGCCACGGCTGCCTCCTGGAACCCGGGCGGGTTGATGCAGCTTGAAAGACCCGAATTTTCGTTTGTGTTCAACTTCGACCACCGGCGTAAAGAGTACAGCAACTCTACGTTCCCGGGAATGAACCGCACCAACGAGACCTATCGCGAAGACCTCAACTACTTCAGCGTCGCGCTGCCGTTCCGGGCCTTCGACAAAAATATGATCATCTCCCTCAACTACCAACGCCTGTACGACTTTTACGATGATTTGCAGTTTTCGCAGAACATCCAGGGCGTTAACGGCTCGGGGGTTTTTACCAGCTCGAAACTGAAAACCAAATTCCGGCAGAGCGGGGCGCTCAAGGCGTTTTCGCCGGCCTTTGCCATTCAACTCACGCCGCGTTTTTCCATCGGCATGGCCTTCAATATCTGGACCGACAACCTGGGCTATGACAATGAATGGGAGAATACCCGCGACACCAGAGGCAGCCTTACCTCTCATGCCGGAAACTTTTTATCAAAATCATCGGCGCGGGTGATTACCCGGGAGAAGAACGAAAATTTTGAAGGGTTCAACTTCAACTTTGGTTTCCTGTGGCAGATCAACAGCGTCATAACCCTGGGCGCCGTGGTTAAAACGCCTTTTACTGCCAAGATCGACCGCAAGACCTACAGTCTGTCCGAGACCCGCATATCAGGGCCGCTGCCCCCGGCACTGGGGTTCGGGGCCAAGATACCGTTCAGGTCGCGTGAAAGCATCCGGATGCGGATGCCCCTCTCTTATGGTATCGGCCTGGCGTTCCGGTTTTCCGATGAGTTTACGGCGGCCATCGATGTGTACCGCACCAACTGGTCCGGGTTCTGGGTGGCCTCCAGCGGACGCAAGGTCAGCCCCATTACCAATGCCCGCCGCAAAAGCGAGTCTCACATCCATGATACCACCCAGGTCCGGGTGGGCTGTGAATACCTGTTTGTGCTTGAAAAGACCATTGTGCCCCTGCGCCTGGGGGCCTTCTACGACCCGGAACCGTCCAGTAAGAATCCGGATGATTTTTACGGGGTCAGTATCGGGACGGGCTGCATGATCGGAAACATTGTGCTCGACTGTGCCTATATCTACCGCTGGGGACGGGGTGTGAAAGGCGATGTGATCGGGGTGCAGGGTACCGACGCCGATGTAGACCAGCATCAGTTCTACCTTTCCATGATTTATCATTTTTAATATAGGGGGGTGCGCGTGAAAACAAAACTATTTATTTGGATGTTTGTAGCCGGCTTTCTTTTTCTTTCGCTAAGCTGTAATACCCCGCCTGACCCGAAGTATTTAAAAGACGGAAAACAGTACGGCGTGGTAGAGGGCCTGTTCCGTGACCGCTGGTGGAACTTTTATGAACGGGGTAACTCCTTTGCCGACGGACAGTTCTGGGAAGAAGCTGTGACCGACTACAAAGAGGCCCTGCTCCAGCGCGACAAGGACCAGCGTCGAGCCCGCACCTACGGCATGCATTTTACCGATTATTTTCCCCACCGGGACCTGGGGGTCGCCTATTATCACCTGGGCCGCTATGAAGAGGCCCGCACCGAACTGGAGATGTCCCTTGCGATGGTGGACACCTCCAAGGCTAAGTTCTACATCAACAAGGTCCGCAAAGCCCTGCTGGAAAAGACCGATGCCGACACGGCCCCGCCCTCCATCAGCCTGGCATCCTTTGCCAAGGGGCAGGTATTCAACCGCTTTGATATGGATGTGAGCGGTGAGGTGGAGGACGATGCCTATGCCCATAAAATTGCGGTCAATGACGACCCACTGTTTGTCGAGCTGTCCGCCAAGAGAATTCCGTTTTCAAAAAAGGTCAAACTTAAAAAGGGCCTCAACGAAATTAAGATCAAAACCACGGACCTCATGGGCAAAGTCACCGAGAAGAAGGTGCAGGTCTTCGGCGATTTTGAAGGGCCCTTTGTCAAGGTGAAGAACCATTTCGACGGGCAGCGGGTCGCCAGCAGCAAGGTGGTGCTGAACGGTGCCCTGGCAGACGCCACCGGTATTACCAGCCTGCGTATCAACGATCAGATGCTGGCGTACAACAAGGAGCGCGAGCTGGAGTTTACCTTCACGGTCGATCTGCAGCAGGGTGACAATACCATTGTGCTGGCCGCAACCGATATCGCCGGCAATACGACAACCGGCGAGCTTAACCTGACCTATGTTCCCAAGCTGGCCCAGGACGAGCAGGACCCGGGGAGAATTTTTGTTGCCGGAGAGCCGATCCGGGTGGCAATGTACGGGTCCGGGGTGCTTGATACCGGGCAGCAGCTCTATACCGCTGCCAAGCCTCAGATGCTGGGGAACAGCTTTCGGCTCGACCTGAAAGATCTTGTAGATACCCAGACTGTTTACTATGACACCATGTATGTCGACGGCAGCGTGACCGGTCAGAATGACGTAAAATCTGTGAGGGTCAACGGGTCGCCACTCTTTATCCTTCCGGGCCGGACCATCTATTTCAACCAACTGGTGGAGCTGCAGGAAGGAGAAAATAAACTGACCCTTGAGGTGGAGGATGCCAAGGGCAACAAAGCCTCAAAAACCGTCACCATCGTGCGCCAGGTTCCCCAGGTGCACCAGGTCGGCTCGCGTATGAGCCTGGCCATTATGCCGTTTGAACGGAAAGGCACCCCTTCATCTGCTTCGGATATTATTTACGACAACCTTGTAAGCTCATTTTTTGATCAAGACCGCTTCAATATCGTCAGCCGCGGGGCCGAACTGGAAACGGTCTTGCAGGAACTGAAACTCAGCCAGACCGAGCTGGTCGACAAAACAAAAGCGGTCCAGGTGGGCAAAATGGTTGCCGCCGAAAGCGTGCTGATGGGTACGATCCGCGAGACCCAGAACTCCATTGAAATCTACGCCCGGATGGTGAACACTGAAACCTCTGCTCTGTTTGACGTGAAGGATGTGTACGGGCAGGACAAGGCCCTGCCGCAGCTTCAGTACCTGACCGACGGGCTGGCCCTGAAATTCAAACACAGCTTCCCGCTGCTTGAGGGTATGGTTATCAAAATCAGCGGCAAGAGTATTTACGCCGATTTCGGCACCATGCAAAAAATCAAGAAAGACATGAAATTTATCGTGTTCCGCGAGGGCGAGAAGATCATCCACCCGGTCACCGGCAAGGTGCTGGGCAGCGATACCCAGGAGTTGGGTGTTGCCACGGTTGTGAATGTGTTTGAAGATATGAGCCTCGGTAAGCTGGTAGCGGACTTTGACCCCGGC
>JANQGV010000112.1 GCA_028282925.1 Thermodesulfobacteriota bacterium | reverse complement strand
GTATCGTGGACCTGGCAAACAATGTTACCGGTGTCGGCTGGGGCGAAATGGACAGATCCCGCGATGATATCAGCAAGCGTATCAGCGTATCACGGCAGGGCATGATCGGGGTCATCGTCTTTATCATCATCCTCGGCATGGGCATCGGACTGTTTCTGGCCCGCATGATCATCAAGCCCATCACAACGGCTGTAGAAGGCCTTACAAACTGCGCCAACGAAGTATCGGCCGGTTCAAGTCATGTGGCTTCTTCCAGCCAGGAACTGTCCCAGGGCGCTTCCCAGCAGGCCGCTTCCATCGAGGAGACATCATCGTCCCTTGAGGAGATGTCTGCCATGACCAAACAGAACGCCGACAACGCCAACCAGGCCGACAACCTCATGAAGGAAGCCAACCAGATTGTCGGTCAGGCCAACAGTTCCATGGGTGGGCTGACCCGCTCCATGGATGAGATTTCCAATGCAAGCCAGGAAACCTCAAAGATCATCAAAACAATAGATGAAATCGCATTTCAGACCAACCTGCTGGCCCTGAACGCGGCGGTTGAAGCAGCCCGGGCCGGTGAAGCCGGTAAGGGTTTTGCAGTAGTCGCCGAAGAAGTGCGCAACCTTGCCCAGCGTTCCGCGGAAGCCGCAAAAGATACGGCCCAGTTGATACAGCAGACCCTTTCCAAAGTACAGGAAGGCAGCGGACTGGTTTCAAAAACCAATGACGCCTTTAAAGAGGTTGCCGGAAGCGTCCAGAAGGGCGGCGAACTGGTTGCTGAAATTACCGCCCAGTCCACTGAGCAGGCCCAGGGCATCGAACAGATAAACCGCGCGGTTGCTGAAATGGATAAAGTGGTTCAGCAGAATTCAGCCACCGCCGAAGAGTCGGCATCTGCGTCGGAGCAGATGAGTGCCCAGGCCCAAAGCATGAAGGGCTTTGTCAGCCAGCTCGACGGCCTGATCAGCGGTTTGGTTACGTCGGATAGTGAAACCCCTCTCCTTGAGCAGCCCGAAGCAACCACTCCCAAAAAAAAGTTGGCGGCTCTCACCACGTCCAAGTCCGAAAAGCCGGACAAGCCCAAGGATATCGCTCCTGAACAGATTATCCCGCTGGAAGACGACGACACCTTCAGCGACTTCTAAACAGCTTTTAGTGCATGTATAAAAAGCCGGCACGTTTCCATTTGTGCCGGTTTTTTTTTGTATACCTGCCTGAACAGAACTACTTTTTCAACTGCTTATACATCGGGCGGTCGCTTACTTCTCCGTGATAGCCCTTGCCTTTGTCCACGATCATAGCCCGCCATCCTTTTTTAGCTCCCGTGGAGGTAACATACACAATCGCGCCGACAACATAACTGTGGCCGGCCTTGGCATCAAGGGTCAGTTTTGTTTTGCGCTGGAACAGTGTTAATCCACCGCTGTCAAAGGATACGGTCATACTATGATGACCGGGCAGCACCTCGAGAACGTCTGGATGGGTCCAGGCTTTATTCAGGCTGCCGGGCTTGATGATAAACGGCTCCTGGGAATCAAACCGTTTCACGGCAACACCCCCGGCTATATACACCCGCGCAACCTGGTCTTCAAGCTGCTGCTCCCCCTTATACGTCTTCACATATACGGACCGGGCACACCCGGCTGCCATGTAGACACAGACACTGCACACAAACAGAACGAATACCTTTCTCATACACTATTCCCGTCTATCCTTTTCACGTTTTGGATATTCTAGTAACCAAACAGCAGTCCCGTCAACAAAATAATTTGGTTATTCAGGTGAAATAGATGGGAATACACAAGTGAGCGCAACACAGGAGATGGATGTTTTCCGGCAACCTCAATCAGCAGGGATGCTGTGATCCAGCACATTACGCACCTTCTGTGCCAAATCCCTCCTCCGCACCGGTTTCATAACGACGGCCCGGATTCCGACCTCCTGGGCTTTTTCAGGTGTTACCTGGTCGCTATACCCGGTGGAAAGTATAACCGGCATATCAGGTCTCAGGCGCAGGATTTCCCGTGCAAGTTCGAAGCCGGTGAGGTTGGGCATTGTCTGGTCGGAAATAACGATATCAAACCGGCTGGGGTCGCCCCTGAATACGGCCAGGGCATCCAGGCTGCTCTTCATGGCGGTCACCTGGTATCCCAGTGTTTCAAGCATGCTGCTGTTGCTCTGTACCAGCAGGGCTTCGTCGTCGACAAACAGAATCCGCTCGGTACCGGTAGGAAGTGTTTCTATGATTCTGGTTTCCTCTTCGGGAACCTCTTCCACCCGCGGCAGCAGAATGGTAAATGTTGTTCCCAGCCCGGGTGTGGATGCAACGGTTATGGCCCCCCCGTGCTGTTTGACGATACCGTGCACCATTGCCAACCCCATACCGGTACCCTCTCCCACATCTTTGGTTGTAAAAAACGGGTCGAAGATACGGTCTAGTATGTCCAGGGGGATGCCGGTACCGTTATCGCGGACCGTCGACTTAAGGTAGTGTCCGGGCTGGATATCCTTATAGTGCATGCTCTCTTCATAATCGAGCAGCACTTCCGTCAGCCGTACTTCCAGCTTACCGCCTTTCTCCCGCATTGCATAGGCGGCATTGGTACACAGGTTCATATACAGTTGTTGCATCTGGGTTATATCAGCCAGCACACGGGCATCCGATTCGGCAATATGCCGTATTTCAATCGTGGATGGGATTGTGGCCCGCAACAGTTTCATTGAATCGTTCATAACCGCACTCAGACGTATGGGCTTCTTGTGCTCTCCACCCCTGCGGCTGAAGGTGAGGATCTGCTTCACCAGTTCTTCGGCCCGCTCCGCAGCTTTCAGCACCTGGTTCATATTACCGCGCACGTCTTGGACATTGTCGCAGTTATACAGGGTCATTTCGGTGAATCCGATGATGGCCGACAGAATATTGTTGAAGTCATGGGCAATACCGCCCGCCAGCTTGCCGATTGCCTCCATCTTCTGGGCCTGGCGGAGTTGCTGCTCCAGCACAAATTCTTGAGTCACGTCACGCATCAGGGCCACATAGTGCGTGATTTCTCCCTTGTTGTTCTTCACCGGGGAAATGGTGGACTCTTCATCATAATAGGTGCCGTCCTTTTTCTTGCTGAGGAAATGCCCCTTCCAGACCCCACCTGAGGTTATGGTATCCAGCATGTCGTCAAAAAAAGCTTTATCATGCCTGCCGCTGCGAATAAAGCTGATATGCTGACCGATTGCCTCCTTACGGGAGTATCCCGTGGTACGAACAAACGAGGGGTTCACATAGACAATCATCCCGTCGGAATCGGTAATAACAATGCTTTCATCGGCCTGTTCGATTGCGGTCTGCAGGCGGACCCGCTCTTCTTCCGCGCGTTTTCTCTCCGTTATGTCCCTGATAAAATACGAAACCCCGATTGTTTTGCCGTCGGCGTCCCGAATCGGGTTTGTCGAGGTTTCCACAAACATCTCTTTATCACCCTGCCTGAAACGCTGCTCAAGCAGGATGTGCTCGCCCTGAAGTGTGCGCAGGTGGGTATCTCTCCAGTAGTCGTGCTGCCGGTCATCCATATAGTCAAGCATGTTCATCCCGGCTTCGAGTTCGACACCGAAAAAATGCTTATATAAAGCCCGAAACGGCCTGTTCAAGGTCAGAATTCTCGACTCGGTGTCCACCGAACAGATAAAATCTTTGGTATTGTCGACCAGGGACGACAAATTAGCTTCACTCCTGCGCAGGGCGGCTTCGGCTGCTTTCCGCTCGGAGATGTCTCGTACAATGGCCACCCCCCCGGACACGGTTCCCCGGCTGTCTTTCAGAGTTGAGATATTCATCTCAACCGGACAGGTAGAACCGTCCTTTCGCTGCCAGGTGGTTTCATAATTCTCAAAAAAACCGTCTTTATATATTCGGTCGATAAGGGAGGGATCGGTTGCGGTAGCCTGGTTGCGCAAGGCCAGGCTGGACGCATTTTTGCCCAGCAGTTCGGATTCGGAAAAGCCGAGTATTTTTGTAACTGCGGCATTCACTCGTATTATCATGCCGCAGGCATCGGTTACAAGAATGCCGTCGCCGGTTGTATGGAAAACGTTTTCGAGAAAATCAGGCCCCTGATCGTACTGCGGCTGATGCGGAGAATCAATGGACGACTGTGAAGGGTGGAGTTTCTCCAGTATCCCGATTGCCTCTGTTCGACGCCCGGAATCATCCAGTAGAAACATCGATTGCAGTGTAACCGGTATCGTGTGTCCATCTTTATGGACAAGCTCAATACAGACCGGTTTGTCGTTGCTGTGTAAAAACCAGTGCATACCGCCGGATGCCGTGGCGGGATTTCCCTGCTCTACACAATACACCATCTCGGAGAACAGTCGGCCCTGCATTTCTCCCATGCAATAGCCCAGCATACTGTTGAATCCGGGGCTGGTGCTGAGCAGCCTGCCGGATTGATCCACTGAAAAAACAGCATCAGTCAGGCTGTTGAACATGGATTCGATGGTATCTTTTGACTGCCACGCGCCGACATAATTCATGGATGACTCCGCTGCTTGCTTATCAGGTTTGTACAATCAATATGCTGCCAGCCGGAGATAAAATAACACATTAAATAAAATGTATGACGACTATAAAAATTATTTATAATATTATTACAGCAAATAGCAAGTTTTAAAATGCAGTCGTCTCACTTTTAACATACCCTTTTTTCAACACCCAAAACACTATCGGAAATACTGCTCTAGACACATCTAAAATCTTTAAGTATTTGTTTTTGCTTTTATTTAATATTGTCGCTTTACTTTGCCATACCAATATGTAATATCAATCTTGAGTTCAGCCTGCAGTAAGTTGTCGTGCCGAAAAAATCGCCCCTGATCGGCCAAACTCTTGAGGCGGCCCGGATCAGGCAAAAGTCCGGGGCCATGGTGCTTGCCATACGTAAACAGAACGGTAAATTCAATCTGCACAGCCGGCGGCAAGCTCCATTATTGAAGAGGGTGATATATTCGTGGTCATAGGCACACCGGATCAGCTTGACCTTCTCAAGCAGGTCATAAACAAGGTATAGACCGGTTGCGTTTGCAGCGGCCGGAAAAATCACATCCGACATCCGTCAACCTGCACGGAACAGAGGTGCGGTCATGATAATAAGCTCCGTCTCTACCCTGCGTCTTATACCACTGCTCATAACGGCGTCTCTGTGCATAGGCGGCCGCTTTGCAGCCGCAGAAACCGGCAACCCTGCCGCCGACCGGCCGGACAACACCTATAGCGTATCCTTTTTCTGTCTCAAGCAACACAGTGCCATAGGTCCCTCGTCGATCACCTTACATGATAACGGCACCCTGCACCTGGTTATTGATAATGAAGACTTGACTGATACCGACGGAACATATACCATAAAAAATTCGACCTTTGAGGCAGCATATTCCTTCAGCGTGAAAAGGCGCGGCAGGCAGATTCAATACACCCTTGATTTGAGCGGCATCGCGCTTTTCTCCGCATACATAGCCGGAAAAGCGGTTCTGACGGAATATACGGCTCAAAAAGCCATAACCCAGAAAATCCCTTTTGTATTTCTGGCATCGCGTAAAAAAACACAGGAGAACGGACAGCCCTCGCTCTTTCCGTTTTAGCATATGTAACATGCCACGATTCAGACCCTATATTGTCGGCATTGCCGGCGGAACAGCATCCGGGAAAACCACCCTGGCCCGTACCATAGCCGATACCCTGGGACGCGACCGGGTCTCCCTGGTCGACGCCGATTCTTATTACCGCGACCTTAAAAAGCTGCCCGTTGAAAAGCGTGGCCATATCAATTTCGACCACCCCTACGCCCTCGATGCCGAACTCTTGCGCGAGCATATCAAAACGCTGAAAAAAAACAGGCCGGTTGAAAAGCATGAATACGATTTTGAACAAAACACCAGGGCTCGTAAAAAGAGTATCATCCAGCCCCTGCCCCTTGTCATCGTCGAAGGCATTCTCATCTTCGCGTTGAAAGAGCTTCGCCGCCTGTTCGATCTAAAAGCGTACATTGATGAAGCACCCGACATCCGCCTTGTGCGCAGAATGCTGCGTGACACCCGGGAGCGCGGCAGGAGCGTCGAAAATGTTGCCGACCAGTATATGAACAATGTCAGACCCATGCATGAAATGTTTGTAGAGCCGTCCAAAGCCCATGCAGATATCATTCTGAGCAACGGAAACGGCGTAGACGGTTTTATCGATCACCTGCAATCGCTTTTACAGCAGCGGAACGCTGCAAAGGGGGGGAAACATGCAAAAAAGTAAAACGGTCTTTAAAGGCAGACTTCTTCGTGTGCAAACCCAGGAACGGGTATTGCCCAACGGACATCATGCGACTATTGAGTGGGTTGAGCATCCCGGTGCGGTTCTCATCGTACCCTTTATCGCAAAAAACAAAGTAATCCTGCTGAAACAGTACCGGCCGGCCATTAAAAAATATATTTATGAGCTTCCGGCCGGAACTCTTGAAAAAGGCGAATCCCCCCTGAAATGCGCCCGGCGTGAAATCATTGAGGAAACCGGCTACGGGGCCGGCAAGATAACCCGCCTGGGCTTGATCTATCCGGTACCCGGGTATTCAACTGAAAAAATAGTCTGCTACAAGGCCGAATCCCTGAAACACAAGGGCGCGGCGTGCGAAGCAGATGAAGTCATCACCACCTTTACCGCTACCCGTAAAGAGGTTCGCGAACTCTTCCGGCTCGGCAAACTCCCGGACGCTAAAACCGTTTGCGCGCTGGCCATGTGCGGCTGGCTCTAAAGCAACGATACTCTCTGTAGGCTGAAAGCCTTAAGGATCACCAAAGGGTGACTCCATATTGACAGTAATCACCACACTCATATATACGGCATTGATTTCAAAATGCATTTACCTTTAATTAGTTACGGGACTTCTTAATCCCATTGCAACGCAGCCGAGTGCAGCCCTTCGGCTTCGCCCAAGGATAAACTCATTCAGGAGGAGGAAAGGGTCGACATGTTTGAGCCCCGTTCTTCAGGGGCGAGTTTGTTGACCCGCCGACTGAAATCGTGCTGCGAGGGTATCCCGCCAACGGCGGGACACGTTGCAGG
>JANQGV010000206.1 GCA_028282925.1 Thermodesulfobacteriota bacterium | reverse complement strand
TGTTATGTTAAATGCTATGGTAAAGAACAATACGCCTTTTAAGACAGAATTTTGTTAGTTTTGGTCTTTTGGCTATTGACAATCAATACAGTCGCTACGAAAACCACATTAATACATACGTTACGCCCGAAGGGCAGGATGGTTTTTGCGGAACGCTACCCCCCGTTCCTTAAAAAGGCGGCACACCTTTCTGTTGTGAATATACTTGCGGTAATGAGAGTATCCTGATACATTTAAGATAAGGGGTGTTTGCTGTGCATCTTTTTATTAAAACACTATGGAACCGTTTTTAGTCATCTTTACATTGATATCGTATCTGGTGGGCTCATTCCCAACCGGTGTGGTTTTGACTAAGCTTTCCGGCGGTGCCGACATCCGTCGGGAAGGCAGCGGCAATATCGGCGCCACCAACGTAACCCGGGTAGCGGGTAAAAAACTTGGCGCTCTAACCCTTGCCGGTGACCTGCTCAAAGGGTTTCTCCCGGTGTTTATCGGGGGGCAGTTGCTGCAGCCCGCTGTGTCTCTTATGGAGCTGCGTTTTGCGGTGTGCCTGTTCGGACTGGCTGCGTTCCTGGGGCATCTGTATCCCGTGTATTTGAAATTCAAGGGCGGCAAAGGCGTTGCCACGGCATGCGGCGTTTTCCTGTGCCTGGAGCCGGCCGTTATCCCGATAGAGTTGCTGCTTTTTGTTGCGGTTGCCGCAATCTGGCGCTATGTCTCAATTGCATCCCTTGCAGCTGCGGCGGCAATGCCGTTTGCCCTGATGGGCCTTTCCTACATCAAGGTCGTATCGCTGCCGGCACTGCTTTTGAGCATTGTAACGGCGGTTTTTATCTTTGTCAGGCACCGGGACAATATCCGGCGGCTGCTGCGCGGTACCGAAGACAAGATAGGCGCGCCAGGGTAACGGTGTCGCCGACAAAATCCAAATACAGAGCCTATCTCAGGTAAACATACTTTTGGGTTTTGCATGACTGAACATTCTCACAACAAAAAAAGAATTCCTTTCCACGATTGTACCCGGCGCGAGTTTATCACCCGCAGTGCCACGCTTGGTGTCGCGCTCAGCGTTTCGCCGTTTGTGCAGCCTTCGTCCACCAGGGCTGTTTCAGCCGCAACCCCTTCCACCCTTTCGGTTGTCAGTGGTGAGCGCGCCCGTGCAACCCGCAAAGCCGTACAGATGCTGGGGGGCATGGAGCGTTATGTAGCCCGGGGAAACCGGGTGGTGCTGAAGCCCAACATGTCGTTTCCGCACCCGCCTCAGCGGGCCACCAATACCCACCCGGAGGTTGTTGCCGCCATTGCCCGCATGTGCCTGGAGGCCGGGGCTGCCGAGGTGTTGGTGCTGGATTATCCGTTCAACCGGCCCGGCCCGTGCCTGAAGTTTTCAGGCATCAAGGATGCCTGCAGCGGGATGAAAAAGGTGTATGTGCTGGCAATTACCGACAAAAAGCTGTTTCGCCAGGTGCCGGTTCCTAAGGGGAAGGTTCTGCGCGAAGTACAGATAATGCGGGATGTGCTTGAAAGCGATGTGCTCATCAACATCCCTACTGCCAAGTCACATACCACAACGGGCGTGAGCCTGGGCATGAAGGGGTTGATGGGCGTCATCTGGGACCGTGGCTATTTTCATGCCAAGGTGGATATCAACCAGGCCATTGCCGATTTAAGCACGGCCGTAAAAGTTGACCTGGTGGTACTGGATGCCTCCCGGGCACTTGTTACCGGCGGGCCCACCGGGCCAGGCACTGTGGCCTATCCCGGCTCAATTGTGGCCGGAACCGACCCCGTTGCAGTTGACGCCATGGGTGTTACCATGGCCCGGTGGTACGGGCAGCAGTTTTCCGGGGACCAGGTAAAACACATCGCGGATGCGGCGGGGATGGGGCTTGGTACGCTGGACATGGAAAAAATGCGCGTGCTGAAAGCAAAGCTATGAGACGCACCATTCAGGTTGCTTTTCTACTGGCCTTTCTGGGGCTTTTCTTTCTCAATCCCTACTGTGAAGACTTTTGGTTTCTCCCTCCCGATATTTTTCTGAAACTTGACCCTCTTCTAGGGCTTGCAAGCTTCATTGCGGCGCGTGTTGTCGGCTATGTCCTTATCTTTGGAGCAATCATTATCGCGGGGACCTTTGTAGCCGGGCGGTTTTTCTGTGGCTATATATGCCCGCTGGGAACCCTGTTTGACCTCATGCCCGGTAAAAAAGCCGCTCGCACTACCCGCTCGTTTCGGAGCGTCAAATACTGTCTTCTGGTTTTTCTTGTCATCAGTTCCCTTCTGGGGCTGAACCTTGCGTGGTATGTCGATCCCATAGCGTTTCTGACCCGGGCCTGCACATTGCTGCTGTATCCCGTCAGTATGTTTGCCGGTAATGTTGCACTGGACCTTCTGCGTCCCGTGGCCGATTACCTGCGTCTTGTGTATGTGTCCCATGCCGTGCTGTTGCAGCCGACGTTTGCGATACCCTTAGTTACCCTGTTTTTGTTTGTAGTGCTGTTTGCGGCAAACTATGTTTCTAAGAGAATCTGGTGCAGCCACTTCTGCCCCCTGGGAGGCTTGTTGACCTTTGTCTCCCGTTTTAGCCCGGTGCGGCGCCGGGTTAACAGATCGTGCACATACTGTATGAAGTGCCACCAGGCCTGCCCCACCGGGGCCATTGCAAAAGACCCCCGCACGTTTTTAGCCGGGGAATGCATCGTGTGCGATACCTGCCGCAGGATTTGCCCTGAGCAGGCAATTTCCTTTACTGCGGGGCCGGCGGAAGAAAAGGCCGCTAAGGGATACACCATTTCGCGCCGTTCATTTTTACTGTCCGCCGGAACAGGAGCCGCTGCAGCCATGGGGCTGCGTATAGAGTCGGCCAAAAAGGTCTTTGGGGCCGATTTTGTTCGGCCTCCCGGGGCCGTGCCTGAACAATCGTTTATGCAGCTGTGCGTGCGGTGCGGCCAGTGTATGAAGGTCTGTCCCACCAATACCCTGCAGCCCTGTTTTTTTGAAAGCGGGGTGTCGGGCCTCTGGTCGCCGCGCCTTCTGCCGCGGCATGCCGGATGCGATCAGACCTGCCGCCTGTGCGGCAGCGTGTGCCCCACCGGGGCCATCCGTCCGTTGGAACTTGAGGAGAAACGCCACGCCAAGCTGGGCACGGCCGAGCTCGACCGGGAGCGCTGCCTGGTATGGAAGGAAGACCGCCTGTGCCTGATCTGCGACGAGCAGTGTCCCTACAACGCCATTGTGTTTCGCTGGGAAGAGGGGCGCCGTCTGCCGTTCGTGGTGGACAACAAATGCAACGGCTGCGGTTTTTGCGAAGAGCAGTGCCCGGTAGATGGCGTTTCGGCCATAGTGGTTACCTCCCGGGACGAGGTGCGCCTTGCCGAAGGTTCATATATTGCCAGAGCCCGGGAGCAGCAACTGGAGCTTAAGGAAGACCCGGGCGACGATCACTTTTTCTTCGAGCAGCCAGGCGCAGGGGAACCGACCGGAGAGAACACACTTCCTGAGGGTTTCCTGGCTAAGTAACTTTTTTTGCGTTGAATGGTTTAAATACATAAAAGGAACTACAAAAAAGGGGCAGTTCATGAAGAAACTTTTTATCTATACAGTACTCATAGTTTCTCTCTCTTCGGCTTTATTTACACCACCGGCCTTTGCTTCAGATAACGGTACCGGGCTGCATGGCACGGTCTGGAAGATAGTGTCCTGGGCAACCAATGATCAGTATGTGGGCTTTTATGAGGGCGATATCTACTACCTCACCGGTCACGATTATATCGGCACCTACCTGCTGGAGGATTCCTTTTACCGCGACTACGAGTACTACAGCCTGGGCGCCGGGGTCGTTCCCGAGCGGCTGGTCAACTATCCCGGCGATCTTGTTTTCTGGGGGGTGCTCTTTTGCCGCTATCGTATCGGCATGGGCGAGGTCATGCCCCTGCCGGTCTCCGCTTTCCTGTTTCAGAAAGAGGCGGACTGGGCACCGTAGATGAGGCTGTAGTTTAATTTTCAAACATATTAATTTCATACAGATTTCCCCAAATTATTGCGATACCACACGGCAAACCAGTTGTATAAAAATTTACTTTTTGCGGTTTTTTAGGTGCTTTTTTAATCCTTGAC
Organism: Thermodesulfobacteriota bacterium; assembly: GCA_028282925.1. Taxonomy (GTDB): domain Bacteria; phylum Desulfobacterota; class WTBG01; order CAIYCZ01; family CAIRTM01; genus JANQGV01. Next base: position 6,357 of record JANQGV010000206.1, on the reverse strand, counting down.
GCATTAAAGCTACAAGGGATATAACCGGAATATGTTATCTTTTGATTTTAACTAATGCTTTTGCGAAGTAAATAGGGTTACCTTGCCGGACATATAAACTATAGAAATTCAGGAAGGAAAAAGACTGGCCCAGCAATGTCCCAATAGCCGTGAGACGACAACTTTTTGGATTGCCTATATGGCAATGGGGAAAAGGGTATTTTTTTTGGTGCCGTTTAAATTTCTTAGTCGAATATTTTATAAAAAACAAATTCTGAAAAATGGGCTTTAAATTTCATTTACCTACACGAGAAACGATTATTGACTCACCCAATGGTGATGTAATGATTAGTGCAATTGATGATGACTTTCCTGAAAAAAGCATTTTTTTATCAGGTTGTCCGGGCAGCGGGAAAACGACGATATCATTACATCGTTTAAGAAGAATACTTAATGAAGGTAAGAATGCATTACTTTTTACTTTTCAAAACTTATTAAGGATTTCAATGCAGAATTTGTTGCATGAAGAGAATATTCCTCGTGAGAAAGTCAGTACTTTGTTTAAATGGTACTTCAATGAAACAAGGGGTTTTTATAGCGAAGACGCGTATCAGGATATTATAGATAAATTACATGAAACGGATTTAAACCCAGATGATTATGATGAGCTAATTATTGATGAAGGACAGGATCTTGATATAAAAACATACAAGACATTACCCGGATTTTTTAAAAAAACGACTGTCGGTGCAGATAATGGTCAAAAAGTTATTGCAGACAAGGGGTGCCTTCAAGATGAAATTAATAATGAATTAGAACAGTTTGGAAAAGTGTATAAGGTTTTGCTTCAATATAATTATCGTAACACATACGAAATATATAATTTTGCTAGGCGATTTGTTCCTGATAATCCCCTTGCGAATGATCCTTTGACATTACATCAGTTAGATAGAGATAATGACGAGTTGGGAGAAGGTAATAGTGAAAGACCAATGGTCTACATATATAGAGATGAAGATTTAATGAAAAGACGCCTTGGGCTTCTTCTGGATAATTTCAGAGGTTCAAATATTGCTGTTTTGCTGCCACGCAAAGAAGATGTTGAAAAGTATTCAGAAATGATAAGTTCTTTAAATGTAAATGATCAAGGTTTCTCTTGTTCAAAGTTTTATTCTGATTTTTATAGGGATTTGTCAAACCGGGAGAAAAAAGAATATGATCAAAGTTTGGAGGATATTGTAGTGACTACTTTTGTGTCAGCAAAAGGGCTAGAATTTGATGTTGTTATTTTGCCTGAATTTCAAGATGCTGTCGAAGAAAGAAAAAAACAATATTATGTTGCCTGTACGAGAGCTAAAAGAAATGTTTTTATTTTTTGCGAGATTGATATGCCTGACATTTTAAAGGGGATTGATGCTACGGCATATGAATTAAAGGATCTTGATGAAGAATTTGTTGAAATTGAATATTCAGAAGATGAAGATTTGCCTTTTTAGTGGGAGTATATTATGGAAGATTATTTTAAAAACAAAAAATGGGTAAATCCCAAAACAGGCCGAAAGGTTGGCTACAAAAAGGCTTTGAGCTTGGGAATAATTGATAAGCGTGGTCAGGCTGTTTTGGGCTCGCAGAATAGTAAATCGTTACCTGTTTTAGAGAATATTAAAAAGACGGCAAAAACTAAAGAAGAACAAATCGAAAAAAAATCTAATAAACAACGTTATTTTATCCAAGTAAATAAGGCAAACCTTTTTACCTATTTTACCTTCGGTTTAATTTATCAAGTAAACCTTGAAAAAAGGCAGATTGTTAAAAATGAAAACCGTGTCATGGATGTTCAAAACCTAAATCCAGACTTTCTAATAATATCCAATGGGATAGTTAACGATTTGATATCTGACCAGGTTCTTATAGAAGTTATTCTTACAGAAGAGGAAATTTTGAAATCTCAGAGGGTGAAAGATCTTTTGCTTTTTCCTTACCCTCTTCCAATATCCAGAATCGCATCTCTATATGTGCGCAATGAAGAAGTATCCAATAATATTAAGGCAATTGTAAAAACCTATAATGATACATATATTCCTGATTCTTTGTTGAAGGTTGTTACGTCAAAGGAAAAAAAACATATTATCAAAGAGCCTCAGATTGAGGATTTCATATCAAATCCTGAAATTGAAGTGTTAATATCCAGCAAGGAAGATTTTGACAGAATACTTGGCATGTTGTCTTTTGTGAAAAATGCAGATTTATACTATTTAGAACAAACAAATTCATTTGCAGACTACTCCGCAGATTTTTTTATGCTTCTGGGGTTGTTGAATCGGACATTTGAAAATATTGACACACAGAGATCTAATATTAGGACTCAGAAGCTTTATTCGCGAATAATTTCTAATGATTTCAACGGGCAATCAAGCGGTATAGTGGAAGCCATCATAACTGCCATAAAGGAAAATAAGTTGTTTGATAAAGAACTTACACAAGAGATTATTTACCAAAAAGTCGATAAAAACACGAATGGCAGCAGGGAAATTATAAAAAAGGCTTTTGATCTTTTGTTTGATTACAGGTTTAAGGAAGCCTTAAAGATGTTGGAACATGATGATAAACTTTGGGACTATTATCTGATGGCCGTTCTTTATAAATTTAATCAAAAATTTGGCAATGATAAGGTTAATATAAAGAGCGACATTAGTAATGTATTGCGAAGGAGATATTCGGGAATTGTTTTAGCGGTATTGGGAATGTATTATGGTTATAGTTCCTTGCCTAAGCAGGAAGAGATAGAGATTAGAGATTCTGTTTTTAAATCTTTAATTTCCACTGCTCACAATATTAAATTTACATTAGAAATGCAGATTGAAAAAGTTTCAATAGAAAGTGTTTATCAATATTGTTTCAATAAAATCATTAGTGATAGTGAATTCGATTATCTGCCAATGCCTAGTAATAAACAGAAAAAATGTATTACGGTACCGAGACAGGGGGAATACACTTATCATGATCAAAGTTTTAAAGTAAAAGATGAAATTGTAAGAGTGTATATGCGTTCTAGAAAAGTAGACAATTTTATCCTAAAGATAATTGAAATCTATCCTGATAAGATATGTCTCTCTAACTTTTTAATGAAATATATTTATGATTTTCATCGGGAGATTGTGGAAATTAAGGGGACAGCAAGTCAGCCTTTAGATATATATGCAAAAAGGGAATTCTTCATAATGCAGTTAGATAAGGGGCCGGTATTTGATATGCAGATGTTGCAATATTGTATTGAATCAGATGAAAATGAATATAAGAAAATGAGGGGTGATGAACCTCAGTGAGTTTAGGACAATAATTGAAAACAGCCGTAGTGTTGATGAACTCGATGCTTATCTGTTGGCTAATTTTAGAAATATACGGACATTATTTATATATCCTTCCTATGATAATATTATAGATAAAAGTATTGAAATTGAACAAGTGTTTAATAGGTTCATCAGAAGTGAGCCGATAAGAAGTTTACGCTCATCCCATGCCTCATTCCCAGATTCTTTCCTCGGTGTTTTTGTGCTTTTTGGTGCCATTTTTGAAAGAGTTGGAATGCACGGTGCCATTACACTTTTACTTAATTATCTTCCTGAATGTTCCCTTAAATACCGACTTCAGGCAATTGTTAGATATAAGTCTACAAACCAAGGATATGTGAAAATATTTCAAGATGTGTTGTTGGATCTTGATCATGCACAATTTGAAGATGACAATGACTTTACTAATGAAATTATAATAATAGTTATTGAATACTATTTACACGCGGCAAAATACCTGCAATCAACAAACGATACCCTTGGCGCAGTGCAACTTAAATCTTTATTTTCAGATTGTTCTAATAGAGAAAGGTTTTCTTTTTTAGGACACCCTTTAGTCCAAAATGCATTAGGTCTTAGTTTGTGTGAAATTGAACAAGAGTTATTTAAAATCAATAATGATATTGTTGTTCGTTTAAGTTCTGAAGAAATAAAAAAGAACCATAGTCTTAATGAAATATTTTCCATTCCTTTAATACAAAAAATGCCTGAATACATTGAGCATAAAATCTTTGATGATTTAGAGGGTAGATACGATCCACGTTATGGAGAAGCTATATCAAACCTGGAAAATGATGAGAATGATAACAAGGCTTATCTGGGAACTTATTTCCCGCGAAGTTTTGTTGAGAGCTACAATATTATGAATAGTCTGATGAATATCAAAGATTTAGAATCAGCATTATTTAATAGAAATGAAATTAATATTCTCGATGTAGGTTCAGGAACTGGTGGCAACATAATGGGTTTGCTGGAATGTTTTAAGGACAGAAATTTAACCAATTCTAGAATTAGAATTATATCAGTTGATGGTAATGAAGATGCTCTGCTAATACAACAAAAGATCGTTGAAGAATTTAATGAGCACTCAGAAGTGTCAGTTGTGTTAGAAACTGAAAACATTGTTTTTGGTTTAAAGAACGATTTTGTCACTACCTTAAATAATATCTGCCATGATATTGGTGCTGATATTGATATTATTATGTCCTCGAAATTCATTTCTGAATTTTATCACAAAAAATATTCTCACTACAGAGGCCTTTATCGAGCTTTTGTCGAAACAATTTCAGGTTATCTTAGTCCGGAAGGAATTTGCCTATTATTGGATGTAACATTAAAACGCCGCCTTCCAAGATTTATTCCGGAATTAATGAATCAAGAATTAAATCAATATGTACTATTGGAGTCTTCTCAATTAAATTACATTATGCCTCTGAGTTGCGCATTGTGGCATCAGGATTGTGAAAGCGGATGTTTTTCTCAAAAGGTGTACACAGTAACCCATGCGAAAAAATCTTGCGATATTAGTAATGTTTCATATAAAGTTTTGGCCCGCAAAGCATTTGTAGATCAATTTGTGTCAAACTTACCACAAAGTCCTTCATTCATTTCCAAATGGAAGAATGAAAAGTATACATCAAATGTTTATGCTGCAGGGGTTTGTCGAAATGGGATAGTTGGTGATATGCTTAGTGAAGATGATAGTCAAGATGCATTTATAATTAACACACTGTGCTAAATTATGTTCAAGGGTTGGGAAAAAATAACAATTAAGGACGATCGCGGGGAGCTTAAGGATGGTATTGCTCCTGTTGTTATATCTGCAAGCCGTTCAACGGATATTCCTGCTTTTTATCCAGAATGGTTTTCGAATAGACTTAGAAAGGGGTATGTTGCCTGGGTCAATCCTTTTAATAATACAGCTCAATATGTTTCATTTCAAAAAACACGACTCATTGTGTTTTGGTCAAAAAACCCTCGTCCATTGATTCCGTATCTTGATGTCTGCAATAAAAAAAATATAAATTACTATTTCCAATTTACGCTTAATAATTATGATGAAGGCGCATTTGAACCCCATGTTCCTTCTCTTGCTGATCGAATTGAAACTTTTAAGAGTTTAAGTGAAAAGATTGGTAAAGAGAAAGTTGTCTGGCGCTTCGATCCGTTAATCCTCACTGACAAAATAGATGTTCAGTGTCTTCTTGGAAAAATTGTGAATGTCGGTGAAAAGATACATCGCTATACCAACAAACTGGTAATAAGTTTTGTAGATATTTCTATCTACAGAAAAGTTCAAAACAACCTTAAAAGAAATAATGTCCCATGTCGTGAGTTTAATACTGATGAGATGATGTTGTTAGCGAAGGGGCTACAAGAAATTAATAGAGACTGGAATCTTGAAATTGGCACATGTGGTGAACAAATTGATCTTTCCCATTACGGCATTTTTCATAATAAATGTATTGATGATGAATTAATGATAAAAGCTTTCGGGTCTGATGTCGCGCTAATGAATTTTTTGGGACATAGAAACCATTACCAAGGTGATATTTTTTCCGCTTCCGGTGAAAAAAGACGACCAAATTTAAAAGATAAAGGGCAAAGAAAAACATGTGAATGCATAGTGAGTAAGGATATTGGTATGTATAATACTTGCGGCCACCTCTGTGTATACTGCTATGCTAATACTTCAGAAAAAGTCGTGACTTCAAACTTAGAAAAACATCTGCCAGATGGTGAAAGTATTATCTGATTTGTTCGCAATGACCTCTCCACAAACGTTTTTCATCATAAAAAGCGCTGTAAAAATGTAACGTCTTTTGTTCGTAATCCGTCTTACCGGTAAAGAGGTATTTCTGCAAGGATACCGGTTAACGAACACAAGAAACAAGGAGGTAGTAATGGTAGTGTCAAGAATCTTTCGCTTGGTAGTGTCAAGAATCTTTCGCTTTTTTTCTGGCAGCGTCCTTCCTGGTCATCAGCCAGCCGTATCCTGAGTCAGCCTGTCTTCCAGTTCCTGCTCAAG